>NZ_JAKVIJ010000013.1:0-119643 GCF_022760965.1 Simplicispira sedimenti | reverse complement strand
AACCAGAACCACCGCAAGCAGCAACCTTCTGTTCAGCGAAGCCTTGCATTGTACATCGGTTTTCTCTGACTTTTGCGAAAAATTTTAATTTTTGCAGCTGTTCCAACCAATCAACGACAAGCGAGGAGGCGAATTGTAGCACGCGTCACGAGCCACCCAAGTCAGACCTTCCACTTCTCCAGCAATTTCTCAGGGCTGAGGTTGTCGTAGGTTTCAAAGGGCTGATGTATCCACGGGTTGGTGGAGAGGAACTCCACGGAATAGTCTGGAGTGAACGAAGACACCGCCTTGGTCCATATGACCGCACTGCGCAGCTCAGTGATGGGCGCATAGTTGGTCTTGAGCATGTTGATCACAGCATGCAAGGTGTGTCCGCTGTCGGCAAGATCGTCAACCAGAAGCACGCGACCAGCAATTTCCCCTTTGGGGGTGGTGATAAAACGTGCAATGTCAAGATGACCTTGAACCGTTCCCGCCTCCGCCCGGTAGGAGCTGGTAGACATGATGGCCAGAGGCTTATCAAAGATGCGGCTCAAAATATCGCCAGGGCGCATCCCTCCGCGCGCGAGACACAGAATGGTGTCGAACTGCCAGCCCGATTGATGAACCCTCAGTGCGAGTTTTTCGATCAGGCTGTGGTACTCGTCATAGCTGACGTATAGATGCTTACCGTCTTCAGTCAACATATTTGCTCCTATTTTAATAGCTATTGACGCTTTATTTTTGGCGCTTTCAAGCCATTAAGGCATGTAAGGATGTTGCATCACAATGGTATGGTCCCGATCGGGACTGGTCGAGATCAGTGCCACAGGTACACCAGTGACCCTTTCAATGCGTTGCAGGTACAAACGTGCATTTGCAGGTAGCTTGCCGTATTCAGTGATCCCCACGGTGGAATCACTCCACCCCTCCATCGTTTCGTAGATGGGTGTACACCGTGCAATCTCGTCGGCGCCCATAGGCAACAGATCAATCCGTTCGCCATCGAGCATGTAGCCCGTGCAGAGCTGAAGTTCCTTGAGGCCGTCGAGTACGTCCAGCTTGGTAATGCAGAGACCCGTGAGGCCATTGACCTGAGCACTTCGTTTGAGCAAAGCGGCGTCAAACCAGCCGCATCGACGGCTGCGCCCAGTAGTAACCCCTTTTTCTGCCCCTACCGTACTCATGTGATAGCCAGGCGTACCGGGTGTTTCCCAATCAAGTTCTGTAGGGAAAGGTCCTCCACCAACCCTGGTGCAATACGCTTTGGTGATGCCCAAGATGTAATGTAACATGCCAGGCCCCACACCGGCGCCTGCGGCCGCGTTACCGGCAACACAGTTGCTGGATGTGACGTAGGGATAGGTGCCATGATCCACATCGAGCAAGGTACCCTGCGCGCCTTCGAAAAGAAGGTTTTGCCCTTGGAGGTGGCCTTCGTTCAACTCCCGGGATACATCTGCCATCATCGGTTTGAGTTGCTCTGCGTGACGCATGGCCTCCTCAAACACTGGCTCGAACTGCACTTGGCCGTTTTGGATATACGGTGACAACACAGGCCCGAAATCGAACTGTGCCGAATTGAGGAAGCTAGTCAGCACATGGTTGTGCAAGGCGAGCAGTTCGCGAAGCTTGGACGCAAAGCGCTGCGGATCCTTAAGATCCTGTACACGCAACGCACGGCGGGCGATTTTGTCTTCATAGGCAGGACCGATACCACGTCCTGTGGTACCGATCTTCTCGGTACCGCCTTTTTCACGTGCTGCCTCGCGCGCGACATCCAGGGCGGCATGGAAGGGCAAGATCAGCGGGCATGCTTCACTCACTCGCAGGCGCGAGCGAACATCCACGCCAGCACGCTCCAGCCCCTCAATCTCCTCGAACAGCTTGGCAGCGGAAAGCACCACCCCATTGCCGATGTAGCACTTGACTCCTGGGCGCATGATGCCACTGGGGATCAAGTGCAGTGCTGTCTTCACACCATTGATGACGAGGGTGTGCCCGGCATTGTGCCCACCCTGGAAGCGCACCACACCTTGGGCGCTTTCGGTCAACCAATCCACCAACTTGCCCTTGCCTTCGTCGCCCCATTGGGTACCAACCACGACAACGTTGCGACCTTTGCTTGTGTTCATTTCCAACCCAGTTTCGATTTCGATACGCTTTAAACAATGGAACGTACTGACCATTGGTTCTGAACCATGATCAGCTCTCGGTCACATTGGAACTCTTGGACTTCACTTTCATGGCCCGGCATCACACAGACCACCGTCTCACCTTGGGCCCTGAGGTCGGAAATAACCCGTCGCAGGTCTGCCGCATCACCCCAAGGCGCGCGGATGGCAGGTTTGAGCGGCCGCACTGGGGTCACCATGGCCAATTGCTTGACGTCTAGACTGAAGCCTGCGGCCGGGCGGTCACGTCCAAACACAGCCCCCACCTGGTCATAACGGCCACCACGAACCAGTGCATCACTGGCGCTATCGGCATAGATACCAAACCGAGCACCACTGTAGTAAGCGTAGCCACGCAAATCCGACAAATCAAATCGGACGTCACAACCATCGATACGATCCGCCAACCACCGCAATCCAGCCAGCAGCGCAGAAATACCTGGCACATACCGCAGACAAGACGACGCCTCATCCAACACGGAGATATCGCCATACAGTTGCACCAACGCCAGCAACCCCTCGCGGGCATGGGCCGGAAACTCCCGAGTGACCGAGGCCAATTCGCTGGAGTCTTTGGCGGCCAGCGCCGCGAACACGCTGCGCAGGGTGTCCTGATCCACCGTAACGCCTTCCAGCAAAGCGCGAACAATCCGCACATCTGCCAAGTCCACCGTAATGTTCCGAACCCCCGCGACGTTCAGGCAGGCGCGGGACAAGTCCAGTGCCTCCAGATCAGCCTCAGGGCCCGTGTGACCGTAGATCTCAGCACCAAACTGCAATGGCTCGCGTGTTGCATGGGGACGATCGGGCCAAGTGTGCAGCACAGGACCGCAGTAACACAGGCGAGTGACTCCCCGTCGGTTCAGCAAGTGTGCATCAATGCGTGCAACCTGCTGCGTCGTATCTGCCCTCAGACCCATCATGCGACCCGAAATCTGATCGACAAGCTTGAAGGTCTGCAAATCGAGCGCTTCGCCTGCACCCGTCAGCAACGACTCCAAGTGCTCCAGCAAAGGAGGCATCACCAATTCATAACCAAAACTGCGCGCCGTATCAAGCAGGCTACGGCGCAGTTCTTCGATGTTCCGTGCCTCAGAAGGCAAAACATCGGCAATGTGATCCGGCAGGAGCCAGGCAGACATGAAAGAAAGGGTGGCTGTTAAAACCGCAATTCTACCGGCTGCGCACCAAGCAGCAAAAAACGGTCACATTTCACAAGCACTAGAGAAGCAACAGAATGGCCAACCCCATCAGGATGCTCACAAGGCCGAAGAAACGAATCTGCCCATCACGCATCTGCATCACTTGCAAAAACCACTGCCGCCACCGCGAGGGCGATGCAAATGGCAGCAATCCCTCCAGCACGAAGAAGAGTGCAAGCGCGATCCAGAGCGAATCTACCCACTGGATAGACTCAGGCACACCCACGCTCAACGATTGGCCTGGCTTCCTGCGCCAGCCCCTCGGTAAGCCTTGAAGAAATCCGTGGTCGAGGGATCAAGCACCATGACATCACCTTTTTTGCTCAGACTGGCCTTGTAGGCATCTAAGCTGCGATAGAACTGGGCAAACTGAGGATCTTTGCCGAAGGCATCCGCATATAGTTTGGCTGCCTCTGCATCGCCCTCCCCCTTCACTTTTTGGGCATCGCGGTAGGCATTGGCAATGGTGATTTCTCGCTGACGATCCGCATCCGCGCGAATCTTTTCCCCTTCCGCTGCACCGGTAGAGCGAAGCTCGTTGGCCACTCGCTTGCGCTCGGCCTCCATGCGCCGGTACACCGACTCGGTAATTGTTTCAGCGTAGTCCACGCGGGTGATTCGGACATCCACCACATCAACACCCCATGGCTTTTGCCCCTTGACGGACTCGAGAACCTCGCGCTTGACGTCCGCCATCAAAGCTTCCCGCTTGAGGGACAGCAACTCTTTGACAGTGCGTTTATTGATTTCTTCCTGAAAAGCATTGCGCACCACTCGATTGAGCTGCAACGCACCAGCGCTCTCGTCCAAACCCACGTTGCGAATGTACTCCGATGGATCGGTGATTCGCCAGCGAACATACCAATCGATGACCACGCGCTGCTTTTCCGCAGTCAAGACAGGCTCAGTGTCTGAACTGTCCAGAGTCAGCAGCCGCTTGTCGATGTAGGACACATTCTGAAACGGCGGCGGGAGCTTGAAATTCAGCCCCGGCTCAGTAATCACTTCCTTGATCTGCCCCAGGGCATACACCACGCCGAACTGGCGCTGGTCAACCACAAACACCATCGAGCTGAGCAAAGCCAAGGCCACCAGAATCGATGTTGCAAAAAAACCTACCTTGTTCACACTGCTCTCCTAACGGGATTCACGGTCACGCGAACGGCTGAGATCGCGAGACCTGGAGTCATTGGATGCCGCTCCTGGGAGCGCAGGTACGGCCCCTGCGGCAATTCCTGCGCCAGAAGAGGCAGAACCATCTTGCGCAAGCACAGCAGGCTGCTGTGCCACGCTTTGCATGATTTTGTCCAACGGCAGGTACAGCAGATTGGATCCCTGGCGAGAGTCAACAATCACCTTGGTCACATTCGAATACACCTGCTGCATCGTGTCGAGATACATGCGATCGCGGGTCACCTGTGGGGCTTTCTGGTACTCCGCCAACACGGAACTGAATCGCTGCGCATCACCTTGCGCCTGGGCCACGATACGTGCTTTGTAGGCCTCCGCCTCTTCCTTGAGCCGGGCAGCAGTACCTGTCGCCCGGGGGATCACGTCATTTGCGTAAGCCTGCGCCTCATTCTTGGCACGCTCGCGCTCCTGACCCGCCTTGAGCACATCATCAAAAGAGGCTTGCACCTGTTCAGGTGGTCGCACGCCTCCCTGCTGCAAGTTGATTCCTACGATCTCCACACCCACCTTGTATCGATCCAGAATGGTTTGCATAAGGGTGCGCACCCTGGGAGCGATCTGATCGCGCTCATCCGCCAAGGCGGAATCCATACGCATCTTTCCGACCACCTCGCGCACGGCCGTTTCTGCGGCCTGAACGACGGCTTCCGCTGGATTGCGGCTCTCAAACAACCACGCCCGAGCGTCGCTGAGGCGGTACTGCACGGCAAACTTGATTTCGACGATATTCTCGTCTTCGGTCAGCATCGCCGAATCCCTCAAGCCCGTGGCCTTGATGATGGTGTCCCGCCCCACATCCACAGAACGGATCTGCGTCACGAACACCAGCTCATGGCGCTGGATGGGATAGGGCAGGCGCCAATTGAAACCGGCACCTACCGTGCTTTTGTATTTGCCAAACTGGGTGATGACCGCCTGCTGGCCTTCCTGCACGATAAAGAAGCCGGTACCTAGCCAAATCAACACTGCCACGCCAGCGATAAGCCCAACGCCCACACCAGCGCTCTTCATGTCTGGCTGAAAGCCGCCACCACCGCTGTTGGTCGGACCTCTTCCGCCACCATTCTTTCCGCCAAAAAGACCTGATAGCTTGCGATTGAGATCACGCCACAGCTCATCCAGGTCGGGCGGCTGCCCTCCCTGCTTCGGATCACGCCCACCGCGATCATTGCCTTGCTGCTCGGAGGAAGGACGGGTTGAATCGGGACGCGAACCCGCATCGTCATCACCCCTGCCCCATCGAGGATCATTGAGGTTGAACATCCCTCGCATGCGCTGAGGCAAGCTGGCCCAGCGGCGGACGTTGTGTTCAGAGTTCATGCGCAGTTTCTCAGGTTCTCTATCATGGTTGGCCCGGCGATTGTGCCCAATCATCCGGGGTATCCTGCAATGGAGCATCAAGTTCTGGGGACATCGTTGTCAAGCGCGCTTCCAGCACCCGTTCAGCCAACTCGGTGCGAAGAACCTCCAGGCCCTGTGCATTGCGCGCACTGAGGAAAAGGCGTACGACCTGTCTTCCCTCCAAATCGTAGCTGTCCTTGAGCACACCAGGGCGCGCTTCAGGATCCACTGCGTCCAGTTTATTGAATACAAGGA
Organism: Simplicispira sedimenti; assembly: GCF_022760965.1. Taxonomy (NCBI): domain Bacteria; kingdom Pseudomonadati; phylum Pseudomonadota; class Betaproteobacteria; order Burkholderiales; family Comamonadaceae; genus Simplicispira; species Simplicispira sedimenti. The sequence continues at coordinate 113,501 of NZ_JAKVIJ010000013.1, read as the reverse complement.
TCTGCGGTATCTCATCTGCACCAATCTCCCTCAGCACCTTCTGGACTTGTTGAATCTGCTCGGGGTAGTGGGGATTGGCCGCATCAACGACATGCAGCAACAGATCAGCATCCACAGCCTCCTGCAACGTGGCCTGAAATGCGGCCACAAGCCCATGGGGAAGATCGCGGATGAAACCCACCGTATCGGAGAGAGAAACCGAGCAGCCAGCAGCCTCCAGATACATCTGTCGGGTGGTGGTATCCAGGGTGGCAAACAGCTGGTCTGCCGCATAGGCCCGCGCTTTCACCAGTGCGTTGAACAGCGTGGATTTGCCCGCATTGGTGTAGCCGACCAAGGAAACATTGAAGACCGCTGTCCTCTCCCGCTGGCGTCTCTGCGTCGAACGCTGGCGCTTCACCTTGACCAAGCGCTCTTTGGTTCTCTTGATCGCATCGTCGATCATCCGCCGATCCAGCTCGATCTGCTTTTCCCCTGGACCGCCTCGCACGCCCGCACCGCCCGTTTGGCGTTCGAGGTGCGACCAGCGACGAACCAAGCGTGTGCTCAGGTATTGCAGGCGCGCGAGTTCCACCTGCAACTTACCTTCATGGCTGCGGGCTCGCTGAGCGAAGATTTCAAGAATCAGCAGCGTGCGATCATTCACCGGCATTTCCAGATGCCTTTCGAGATTGCGCTGCTGCGCCGGACTCAGCGACTGATCGAAGAGCACCTCCTTCGCACCATGCATCTGCGCCAGCATACGAATCTCATCGGCTTTGCCACTGCCCACAAAAAGCGCAGCGTCAGGCGCCTTGCGCTTGCATGTCAGGTGCGCTACCGGCTCCATCCCTGCGGTCTTGGCGAGCAGGGCGAGCTCTTCTAGCTCCCCATCAAAATGGGGAAACCCGAAGTCCACTCCGACCAACAGCACGGGCGCTGGCCGACGATGGGTTGCAGAGGAATCGCTCAAGTCAGCAGTATGGGTACGGGCGCATGCCAAGGGTGACCGCGCTGTCGGCCATCAGACCATTCATGCAGGTGCAGAGCCTGGATCCGCAGTATCAGTGACCGAGAAGCTCACTGGGCGGCCCGGAACAATCGTAGAGATCGCGTGCTTGTAGACCATCTGGGTCACGGTGTTGCGCAGCAACACCACATACTGATCGAAAGACTCGATCTGCCCCTGAAGCTTGATCCCGTTGACCAGATAGATGGACACCGGCACATGCTCTCTGCGCAAGGCATTGAGAAAGGGATCTTGAAGGAGTTGGCCTTTATTGCTCACGATATTCTCCGTGTTCAAAAGTTATTCTTGGGAAGACACCTTACCACAGCCCGGTGCCTCGGCGCGAAAAGCAGACAACACCCCACTCGGGGCACAGGGGATCATCAAGAGCCCGATGACTCCGCGTACGGATTGTGGGAAGTTTTGAATTCAATGCGCAAAGGGGTTCCGACCAGGTCGAACTCCTTGCGGAAACGCCCTTCCAAAAACCGCTTGTAGGCGTCCGACACATGCTCCAAGGAGTTGCCATGGATCACGATCACTGGTGGATTCATGCCACCCTGATGGGCGTAGCGCAACTTAGGTCGAAACATACCGGAGCGCTTGGGACTCTGGAACTGCACCGCTTCCAGCAACAGCCGGGTCAGCACTGGTGTGGGCATTTTGCAGGTGGCGGCCTTGTACGCCTGAATGATCGACGCCCACAGGGGCCCCAGGCCCTGGCGCTTTTTCGCCGAAATGAAATGCATGGAAGCAAAGCGCAGAAAGGCAAGCCTCGTTTCGATGGAACGCTCCAATAGCTGGCGCTGGTAATCGTCCACCGCATCCCACTTGTTCACCGCCAGCACCACGGCACGGCCACTCTCCAAGATGTAGCCTGCAATATGCGCATCCTGATCTGTCACGCCCTGTGTCGCATCCAACAACAGCACCACCACATGCGCGGACTCAATGGCCTGCAAGGTTTTGACGACAGAAAATTTCTCGATCGCCTCAAAAACACGGCCCTTGCGTCGCAGACCTGCGGTATCCACCAACTCAAAGCGCTGGCCATTGCGTTCAAAGGGGACAGTAATAGCATCCCTGGTGGTGCCAGGCAAGTCGAATGCCACCAAGCGCTCTTCGCCGAGCCAGGTGTTGATCAAGGTGGATTTGCCGACATTGGGACGGCCGGCCACCGCCAGCCGTATGGTGGACTTGTCCGACGAAAGATCCTCTTCCTCGGGCTCTGGCAAATGCAACAAACCCAGTGCCATCTCCACCAGGCTGCGGATACCCTGGCCGTGCGCAGCAGAGATGCCGTGGACCTCACCCAAGCCCAACTCGTAAAACTCGCTGAGTTGCGCGCCCTCCTGCATCCCCTCCGCCTTGTTCGCCACCAAGACGCACGGCTTGCTCAAACGCCGCAGGTAATTGGCGATGTCATGGTCCTGCGCCGAAACACCCGCTCTGGCGTCGACTACAAATACCACCACATCGGCCTCCGCCACCGCCTGCTGGGTCTGCCTGGCCATCTCGCGGTAGATACCGCTGGACGCATCGGGTTCAAACCCGCCGGTGTCGATGACGATGTACTCGTGCTTTCCTTGCCGACCGTTACCGTAATGTCGGTCGCGGGTCAGCCCAGCGAAATCCGCAACGATGGCATCACGAGATTTCGTCAAACGGTTGAAGAGGGTCGATTTCCCGACGTTCGGCCGCCCCACGAGGGCGATTACAGGCTTCATGGCACGCTTCGTTTCATCAATCCGGTCGGTAGGCAAAAACCCCGCCGTTGCGGGTCACCACCACCAGCGTATCGGCCGCAACCACAGGTGCAGCCACTACCGCACTGCCATCGGTCGCCATACGGTTGAGCGGGGAACCATCTTCGCGCGATAGCAAGTGCACCCAACCCGTATCGTCCCCCACCACCACAGAGCGCCCCAACGCAAGCGGAGCGGTCAATTTGCGGTGTTGCAGACGCTCGGAGGTCCACATACGGCTACCGTCGTTGCGCCGCCATGCCACCACTGTGCCATTGCTCTCAGTGCCAAAGAGGACTTGGTCTGTGCCATGCACTCCCTGACCCGAACTGGCTTTCTGCACCCAATCCACCGTTCCGCGGGCCGTGTTGACGCAACCTACAGCGGCTTGGAATGCTCGCACACAAACCGAGGCATCGATCCGGCTGGCGGGCCCCACCAACTCTACCAAGCGCTCCACATCGTTCGTGCCACGGGAACTGGCGATAGGTGCCTCCCACCGCACCGTACCGGTATCTGGGTTCATACCGACCAAGCGCCCCGACTGGCCAACCACCAAGGTATCGCCCTGTGCCAACAGCACCCCTTGCTGACGCAACACCAATGGGTCACCTGGGCGGGTCTGGCTCCACAGCTTGGCTCCATTCTTGGCGTCAAAGGCAGACACTGACCGGTCCGAACCGAGCACAAAGACCCGGGCCCCTGCCACCAGGGGCGCAGTGAAAACCTGGAAGCCAAGGCTCTTGCGCCATGCCTCTCGTCCGGAATCCAGAACGATGAGTTCGTTGTCCCGAGAAACCACTGCTGACCAGCGACCATCACTTCCAACGCCAGCAGACAGTGCCGTATCCAGGCTGGCGCGCCACACCTCGCCACCCGTCCGTGCGTCCAACGCGGCCACCGCGCCATCGGCGGAAGCCAGGATCAATTGCGATCCCTGAACCTGAACCGCCAGAGGCAGGTTGTGGACAGGCGCGAGTTTGGCCATCCATACCTGGCGCACACCCAACACCGGCACATTCGGCCCCAAGTCTGCTGGTTTGGGCTTGTCGGAGCCCCCACCCCACAGTGAACAACCCACCACAGACGCCCCCAGCGCAAGAGCCAGGAATGCCCGCCCCCATACAACCACAGAGCGATGCGATACGTTCACTTGGATGCCTCCGTTGAACCCTTGGCTGACAGGCCTTGTGCCTGTACACCCAATGCATTGAGCTTCACTTCCACCAGACGCCGATATTCCATCGACTCAGAAAAAGCCTGGTAGGCACGGGAATACTCCTCCACGGCCTCCTGCTTCTTTCCTTGCAGTACCAGCACATCGCCCTTGCGATCTGCCACCACCGCGGCGTACTCTGCCGCAAAAGGCACGGAGAGTTGCTTGAGTGCCTCGTCATAGGCCTTCTCTTCCATCAACAGGGCCGATAGACGCAAGCGCGCAATGGCCTTGTGACCGTCGTCCTTGGCACTTTCAGTCACCCAGGTCAAGGCCGACTTTGCCAAGGCCGAATTGCCTGCCGACGATGCGGCCTTACCCACAGTCAGCCCCGCAAGCCCTGCTTGAGCGGTGCCGCCAAACTTGCTGCGCATATCCGAGAACGCCTGCTCCAAGCGCCCCATGTCGCCACTGGCTGCCGCCACATCCACAGCATCCAGCAGGGCTGCGGCTTGCCCGGCCTGGCGGTTCTGCCAGAACTGGTAACCGTTCCAGCCCGCAAGGCCTAGCGCGATCACCAGCGCCGCAGAGCTGATGAGCGTTCCCCAGGTGTTCCAGAAATGCTTGAGCTGGTCTATCTGTTCTTGTTCTTCGAGGTCGAGATGGTTTGCCATGGCTTGAGATGGAATTAACGCTGGGATTGTAGGTGGCCCGCCCAGGATGCCACGTCCTGCAGGGATTGTTCGACTTGCTGACCGCTGCCGTCACGCAAGGCCTTGACGAGGACAGTCCCCCGCAGCAGCTCGTCGGCACCGAACACCAGCGCAAATGCAGCCGCACTGGCATCGGCCTTCTTGAACTGGGATTTCATACTGCCCATGCCATCAGCCGCGCCCGTGGGGCTGTGCATCTGGGCACGCACCCCGAGGGCGCGCAACTGTTGCAGGGTCTTGATGGCAATCGGCAAGGCAGATGCCTCTGGGATGATGGCATACACATCCGGTACTGGTACCGGACTGTCCAGTCCTTGCTCTTTCAGCAACTCCAGCACCCGCTCCACGCCGAGCGCCCAGCCCACCGCCGGTGAGGGCTTGCCGCCAATCTGTTCAATCAGATAGTCGTAGCGTCCTCCACCACAGATGGTGCCCTGTGAGCCCAGGCGATCTGTAATGAACTCAAAGACCGTCAGGTTGTAGTAGTCCATGCCTCGAACCAGACGGGGGTTGAAGCGCCAGGCCACGCCGTTGGCGTCGAGAATGGCCTTGACCGCATTGAAATGTGCCAGCGATGCCTCCCCGAGATAGTCCACCAAACGCGGAGCACCCTCCACCAGTGCCTGCATGGCTGGATTCTTGGTGTCCAGAATGCGCAGCGGGTTGGTGTAAAGGCGCCTGCGCGCCTCCTCATCCAGTTGCGACGCGTTCTGCTCCAGATAGGCAATCAAGGCCGCACGGTGCGCCTTGCGCTCCTCCGGCTGCCCCAGGCTGTTGATCTCCAGGCGCACATCGGTCAAGCCGATTTCCTTCCAGAGCGCGTCAGCCAACAGAATCATCTCCGCATCGATCTCCGCCCCCGGAAAACCCAGGGCTTCCGCGCCAATCTGGTGGAACTGCCGATAACGTCCGCGTTGTGGACGTTCATGCCGAAACATCGGCCCCATGTAGTAAAGACGCTTGCCGCCGTCATAAAGCATGGAATGCTCCACCGTGGCACGCACTACGCCGGCAGTGCACTCCGGACGCAGGGTCAACTGCTCGCCATTGAGCCTGTCTTCGAAGGAGTACATCTCCTTCTCGACGATGTCTGTCACCTCACCCAGGCCGCGGACAAACAAGGCGGTGGGTTCGACAATCGGCGTGCGAATGTTGCGGTAAGCGTAACGCGCCATCAAAGTTCGAACCTTGTCCTCCAGCCATTCCCAACGACTGGACTCGCCCGGAAGAATGTCGTTCATTCCCTTGACGGCGAGCAGTTTTTCCGCCTTGGCAGGCGTCGATGCCTTTTCTGTGTTCACAGCACTGATGTTTGAGAGAAGTTAGAGGGGATGCGTCGATCTCGATCCTTCAAGGCGGCCGTCGCCTTGTTCAGGGTTTCGAGAATCCACGCCTTATGGATGGCCGCTCGGAGAACCAAACCGCTTTTCGATGTACGACTGCACCAGTTGATGAAACTCCTGGGCGATATTGTCACCACGCAAGGTCATCGCTTTTTGGCCATCTATGAAGACTGGGGCTGCAGGCGCCTCCCCCGTTCCGGGCAGGCTGATCCCGATATCTGCGTGCTTGCTTTCCCCTGGGCCATTGACGATGCAGCCCATCACGGCAACCTTCAGCGCTTCCACCCCGGGATACTGCTCGCGCCAGACGGGCATTTGCTCACGCAGAAAATCATCGATCTGCTTGGCCAGTTCCTGGAAGGTGGTGCTGGTCGTGCGGCCACAACCCGGGCAGGCAGTCACACTGGGCACGAACATGCGCAGCCCCAGGGCCTGAAGGATTTCAGACGCGACCACCACCTCCTGAGTACGTGCCTCACCCGGCTGGGGTGTCAAGGAGACCCGGATCGTGTCGCCAATACCTTCCTGCAGCAAAACCGCCAGCGCGGCCGAAGAAGCCACCGTCCCCTTGGTTCCCATGCCGGCTTCGGTCAACCCCAGATGCAACGCGTAATCGCAGCGCCTGGCCAATTCGCGGTACACCGAGATCAGATCCTGCACACCGCTGACCTTGCAGGACAGGATGATCTGGCTGCCATTGAGCCCCATGCGCTCAGCCTGCAATGCAGAATCAATGGCAGAGGCAATCAACGCCTCGTACATCACCTGACGGGCATCCCAAGGTTCTGCACGCTGGCTGTTGGCATCCATCAGACTCGCCAGCAGTTCCTGGTCCAGACTGCCCCAGTTCACACCAATGCGCACGCATTTATTCCAACGCACCGCCGCCTCGATCATCTGGCCGAACTGGCGGTCTCGCTTGTCCCCCTTGCCCACGTTGCCAGGATTGATGCGGTACTTGGACAGTGCCTGTGCACAGTCAGGGAACTCCGTGAGCAGTTTGTGTCCGTTGTAGTGAAAATCACCGACCAGAGGTACATCCACTCCCATGCGGTCGAGTTGTTCACGGATATAGGGCACAGCCTGAGCGGCTTCCGGGGTGTTGACGGTAATACGCACCAATTCAGAGCCAGCCTGGGCCAACTCCTTGACCTGGATGGCAGTGGCGATGGCATCGACCGTGTCAGTGTTGGTCATCGATTGCACACGCACCGGTGCGCCACCACCAATGGTGACCACTCTGCTGCCCCATACTGCGCGTGCTTGGCGCGTCTGGCGCTGGCGAGGGGTTGCGATGTCTATTGGAGCGTTGTTTGGCTGTGCCATCAGGGCTTCACCTCAAAGCGAGCAACGTTTTCACGGGTCACCGGGGCAAGGTCAAAAGGTTTGCCACGCACAAAGACCTCTGTGGCATCGGCCTTGCCGATGACCACCGACAGTGGCGGTTTTCCTTCTGCCACCACCGTCTCTCCCGCGGCCACGATACGCTGCAAGGTGGTTGCTCCCGAAGCATCCCGCACCTGAATCCAGGAAGCGCTTTTGGCCCGCAAAGCAAGCAAGTAGTCTCCGATCACCGGGCTGGACGCTGTCTCCACCGCTGCTTGCGCGACCAGCACCTCCGAAGCCGCAGGCTCGGCAGGACGCTGAACTTCTTGCACCGTAGCGGCGACAGGCCCTGCAGGCAGGACCTGCGGTGATGGCGACGGAGGCGGTGGTGCCGACTCGGTGGACAAAGGCGCCGCAGACTTCTCAGACACAGTCATGCGCTCGCCCATGGAGACCAACTCAGTCACCAGACCGGGGAAAAAGGCCAATACGGCCGCCCCCGCCAACAACAAAGCCACGGCCAAGAACATCGGACGTGTCAGAAAACTCAGTGCAGGCCCCACCCGGGAGGGCTCCGTTCCGTCACGGAAAGCCGTATTCACATCTGGCGCCTGAGGCTGCAAACGGGGCGCCGGGCCTGTCGGCATCAACGCAAGAATCGAAGCCGAATCGATTTTCAGGGCACGGCACACACTGCCCGCCAAAGCCCTGGCAAACACGGTGTCGGGCAAATGCTGGTAATCATCGGCTTCCAGCGCCCGCACCTTGCTCACAGGCACCTTCAACGACACCGCCAAGGCCTCGATGTGCATGCCTGCTGCCTCACGCGCAGTGCGCAGCATGGCCCCTGGAGAAGCCACTGCGCCCTGCCCCACATCGGTACCCACCCCTTCAGCGACGACGCCCATGTCACTCATCGAACGCCCCTCGATCCAACGCTGCCGTTTCCTTGGCTTGCGGGAAGCGCTTGCGCAGTTGCTCTGACAGCTGGCGCATCGCGACCGTCTCACCCAAGGCCCTCTCGACCTTGACGCCCAACCACAGGGTTTCAGCGTTGGCCAGCTCGCTGTTGTTGATGCGTCGGATGTAAAACTGGGCCCTGGTCAACTCACCCTTGCGGAAAAAGATGTCGGCAAGGTTGTAGCCCACGACGGGATTGGCCGTGTCCAGTTCATAGGCACGCAAAAAAGTCTTTTCGGCCTGAGCCAAATCACCGGCACGGGTCTGGCACAAGCCCTGGGCCATCAGCGTCTTGGTGCGAGCGGTGTAGCCCGGGTTGGCCAATGCCTCGATAAAACGCTTGTCGGCCTCGCCGTACTTTTGCTGGAGACACAAGAGCCAGGCATGGTTGTGCAACACGTTGGCATCACCGGGCCTGAGGCTCAACGCACGGCGAAAACTCTCGTCCGCCATCGGCAGATCGCTGAGTTGCATGTAGATCAAACCGCGCAGATTGTAGGCATCGGCAAAGCCAGGATCGGAAGCCAGAGCCTGCTTCACTTCGTCCAGCGCGAAAGCCACCTTGCCCGCTTCGAAATAACCCACCGCCAATTCCAGACGGATGCGTGCACGGCGCCGAGCGTCTGATTCATCAGAGGGCGTGACAATCTCTGCCGCAGCCCCTTGGGGTGCAGCGGCAGTGGAACAAGCCTGCAACGCAAGAACGCCAATCCACGGCAGCAGCATTGTTGCCAAGCGCACCCCAAACGCACTCCTAAGAGCCCTGCCTTCCGTCATGTCATGCCTCCTTGTTGTCAGATCCTGCGCCCATCACGGCAATGGGTATGGTGCGACGCTTGGCCATGCGTTGCGCAACGCGGGTGCGGTCCTGCACTTCTCCGGCCAGTTGACCGCACGCAGCATCAATATCATCACCCCGCGTTTTGCGTACCGTGGTGACAATCCCTGCCTCGCTGAGTATGCGTGCAAAAGCACTCACTTGCGCCGATTCAGATCGCCGCAACCCAGATGCGGGAAAGGGATTGAAAGGAATCAGATTGAACTTGCACCACACGCCTTTGCCGGCGTGCTTGCGCACCAATTCGACCAACTGGTGCGCGTGCTCCGGCTGATCGTTGACGCCATCGAGCATGCAGTACTCGAAGGTAATGAAATCCCGGGGTGCATGCACAAGGTAACGATTGCAGGCGTCCAGCAATTCGTCGATCGGATACTTGCGGTTGAGCGGCACCAGCACATCACGCAGCGCATCGTTGGGCGCATGCAGGGACACTGCCAAGGCCACCGGACAATCCGCAGCGAGCCGATCCATCATGGGGACCACACCGGACGTAGAGACCGTCAGGCGACGACGGGAAAGACCGTAGCCATGGTCGTCCAGCATGACACGCAACGCGGGAACCAGGGCCGAATAGTTCTGCAACGGCTCCCCCATACCCATCATCACCACATTGGAGATGACGCGGTCCTGGGTCTGGAAACGCTTGCGCAGCACATGCTCGGCAAACCACAGCTGCGAAACGATTTCGCCGGTGGTCAGGTTGCGGCTGAAACCTTGATGACCCGTGGAGCAGAAACGGCATCCCACCGCGCATCCGGCCTGCGAAGACACACAGAGCGTTCCTCGGTCGTCCTCGGGAATGAACACTGCTTCAACCGCGTTGCCCGCACCCACATCAAAAAGCCATTTGACGGTGCCATCTGCCGATTGGTGCTCACTGACCACCGGCAAGGGCAACACCTGGGCGCAACCCTTGAGCTTGTCCCGCAAGGACTTCGCCAGATCACTCATCTGGTCGAAATCCTGCGCGCCGCGCTGGTGAATCCAACGGAACAATTGGGTTGCGCGAAAACGCTTCTCCCCGAGCTGCTCACAGAAGGCCGTGAACCCATCGAGGTCGAAATCCAGCAGATTGACCGTCATGAGCTGGATTCCTGTTGGCAGATCCACAAGACACCGCAAGGCCCAGGGGCCACACGGCCGAGCCGGGGTTGCGGAATATGCAGCCTGCCAAAAACCATGTCAGCGGGAGTAAACGTTCAGGCCGGCAAAGAAGAATGCCACTTCCACCTGGGCGGTTTCTGCAGCGTCCGAACCGTGCACCGCGTTGGCATCGATGCTGTCGGCAAAGTCGGCGCGGATGGTGCCAGGGGCTGCCTTCTTGGGGTCGGTGGCACCCATCAGTTCACGGTTCTTGAGGATGGCGTTCTCGCCTTCCAGAACCTGGATCATGACGGGACCGGAAACCATGAAATCCACCAGGTCCTTGAAGAAGGGACGCTCTTTGTGCACAGCATAGAACTGCTCGGCCTCCAGGCGCGAGAGGTGCTGCATGCGTGCGGCAATGACCTTCAGGCCGGCAGCCTCAAAGCGGGCATAGATCTGACCGATGACATTCTTGGCAACTGCATCGGGCTTGATGATGGAAAGGGTACGTTCGATGGCCATTTTTTGTTCCTGGACAATGGGTTGAAGGTTATTTTTGCCGCCTTGGCAAAGCTTTTGATTTTAACCTGCGCGCGTGGGTGCCGTGATGTCAGCGTCCGCCACGTCGGCCTCCGCCCCCCGGCCCCGCTCGGCGCTGGGCCTTTCGCTGGCGCTGCAGACTGTCAGAGCCGATGTATCCGATGGACGTCTTGAGCGGGTCAGGCTGCCCAGCACCCGCTGCCGACCGCCCTGGTGTCTTGGGCCCTGCGACCCGGCCCGGCGCGGGCGCTCGCCCCCTGGGGGCTTGGGCGCGCCCATTGCCCTGACCAGGCTTTCCACGCCGCTGCGTGCCCTCACGGCCCGCCGCAGGTGGATTCCACTGTGCACCCGCAGCCCGCATCAGTGCGGCGATGTCTTGTGCATCCAGTTCCATCCAGGCACCGCGTTGCAGCCCCCGCGGCAGCACCATGGCGCCGTAGCGGATGCGGATCAGGCGGCTGACGGCATGCCCCACTGCCTCGAACATGCGACGCACCTCGCGATTGCGCCCCTCTGAGATGGTGACCCGGTACCAGCAATTGGAGCCTTCGCCCCCACCTTCCTCGATGGAGCCGAACGCCGCCACACCGTCATCCAACTGCACGCCCTCCAGCAAGCGGCTCTTTTCGTCCTGGCTCAGGGCGCCCAGAACACGCACCGCGTATTCGCGCTCCAGCCCAAATCGCGGGTGCATGAGCTTGTTGGCCAACTCCCCCGAATTGGTAAACAGCAGCAAGCCCTCCGTATTCAGATCCAGCCGTCCAACGGACTGCCACTTGCCCTGCGCCAGCCGGGGCAGCTTGCGAAAGACGGTGGGACGGCTTTGCGGGTCGTCATGGGTCACCACTTCACCCACGGGCTTGTGGTACGCCAGCACACGCGGTGGCGGCGGATCGATCCGAAAGCGGATGGGCTTACCGTTGACCTTGATCTGGTCACCGTACTGGATGCGCTGACCAATGTGCGCAGGCTCGTTGTTGACCGAGATACGGCCTTCCAGGATCAGTTGCTCCATCTCCAGACGGGAGCCCAGGCCTGCCTGGGCCAGCACCTTGTGCAACTTGGGCGTCTCGACCTGGGGCTGCAACACCCGCTTGGCTGGTGAGGGCACATCGGTTCGGGTCTCGTCTGCATCGAACTGCCCCGACACCACATCGGCGAACGCATAGCCTTCGACGCGCTCGGCTTGGTCTGCGGAACGGCGCGCACGCTGGGGCCGCACCGGTTCGGTAGAAGCCTCCGGCTCCACCGTCGAAGGTGTGGCAGTGGGCTCAGGGGTTGGTGTGTCGTTCATGGCTTCAAATCCAATAATGGGTCGGCGGGCGGGTCGTCACTGGCGGGCGCCTCCAGCAAAGCTGGCGGCTCTTGCGGCGCGGAAGCGTCGGCAGAGTCAGCCAGCTCGGGCAATGAGGCCTGGGCTGGGTCGGTGTCTTCCGAAAGGCCTGCCAGCAAACGCTCTTGCACGGACGACTCTTCCAGAGCCGGCAACTGATCCAGAGAAGACAGCCCCAGGTCATCCAGGAACTGTCTCGTGGTCGCCAGCAGTGCCGGGCGTCCCACGGTTTCGCGGTGGCCTATCACTTCCACCCAGCCCCGGTCTTCCAGTTGCTTGATGATGAGGCTGTTGACGGTGACCCCCCGAATGTCTTCGATGTCTCCGCGCGTCACGGGTTGCCGATAGGCGATGATGGCCAGCGTTTCCAGGGTGGCGCGCGAGTAGCGCGGAGGCTTCTCTGGATGCAACCGGTCCAGGTACACCCGCATCTCGGGGCGACTCTGAAACCGCCACCCCGACGCCACCTGCACCAGCTCCACGCCTCGCTGTGCCCATTCGTACTGAAGCTCCTGCAACAACATTTTGAGCGTATCGGAGCCCAGTGCATCATCGAACAGCGTCCGCAGCTCGCGCAAGGGCAAGGGCTGCGGTGCGCAGATCAATGCAGTTTCAAGGACCCGTTTGGCATCCACCGTGTTCATGGTTCAGCGGTTCCGGGAAAAAATGGGCCCCAGATTCCCTCTGGAACACCATACAAACAGAAGAAGCCCATCAAGGGGGGCTGGAGCTGCAGCGATCTTGTCGCTGCGCCATCGCCATTGCAGGCGAGGGCCTGTGGGCGACGAAAACACCGGCACGGATCAGCGAATGCCCGCCCAGGTCATTTCGGCGGATTGTAGCCCAGTCCCGCCGCAGCCAGGGCCTGCTGCATATCTGGCGGCAGGGGCGCGTGAAACTCCAGCGCAGTCCCCTGCACGGGATGGTTGAACGCCAGACGAAACGCATGCAGTGCCTGGCGCTGCAAGCCCAGCGCGGGATGACCGCCGTAGAGCGCATCGGCCACCAATGGGTGCCCCAGGTGGGCCATGTGCACCCTGATCTGGTGGGTGCGACCCGTGTGCAGGGTGCATCGTACCCAGCATACCTGGTCGTTACCGGCCAGCAGCTCCACATCCGTGCGCGCCGGCTTGCCGGAATGCTGGGCCAGATCCACCACCGCCATGCGCAGGCGGTTGCGCGGATCCCTGCCGATCGGCAATTCGACGCTCACCTGCATGCGCCCCCGCCATGGCCGGTGGGCCACGGCCTGGTACTGGCGCTGCACTTCGCGACGCCCAATCATGCCGACCAGCGTATCCATCGTGGCCCGCGTCTTGGCCACCACCATCAGACCACTGGTGTCCTTGTCCAGACGGTGGACGATGCCTGCGCGCGGAACACGGGTGCAGGCAGGGTCGTAGGCCAGCAAGCCATTGAGCAAGGTGCCGCCCCAGTTGCCGGGCGCCGGGTGCACCACCAGCCCTGAGGGCTTGTCGATCACCAGCAGGTGCTCATCCTCGTACACCACCTGCAGTGGCATGGGCTCCGGGCGGAAGGCCTGACTCTCCAGCGTGGGGCGCATCTCCAGGCGCAGCAGGTCGCCGACCTTGACCTTGTGCGCGGCCTTGAGGACGGGTTTGCCCTGCAGGCTGACGGCCCCCTGCTCGATCAGTTGCTGCAGGTAGCTGCGTGAGAACTCGGCCACGGCATCGGCCAGCATGCGATCGAGCCGCTGACCATGCTGAGCGGCGCCCACATCGATGGTGCGCCACTCGATGTCTTCCGCTGCCCCTGTCTCGTCGTCGCCGGGCTCAGCCGACCACGCCGTGGCAGCTTCATTGGGGTCGGCGGGAACGCCGGTAGCCTCCATGCAGTGGATCAACGAGAGGGCAGGAAGCGCGATGGATCCACCGGTTTGCCCTGGCGACGGATCTCGAAATGCAGCTTCACACGATCGGCGTCGGTGCTGCCCATCTCGGCAATCTTCTGGCCTTTGCGCACGTTCTGGTCTTCTTTGACCAGCAAGGTCTGATTGTGTGCGTAGGCAGTCAGATAGGTATTGTTGTGCTTGAGGATGATGAGGTTGCCATAACCCCGCAAACCTGCGCCGGAATACACCACCCGCCCATCCGCCGCGGCAAGCACCGGATCTCCGGCCTTGCCACCGATGTCCAGACCCTTGTTGCGGGCTTCGTCAAACCCTGCCAACACCTGCCCGCTCGCAGGCCAGATGAAGCCCATGTCATCGTCAGACCCAGCAGCCACGGGCGCTGGCGCCGGAGCCGGCGTTGGAGCAGAAGCGGCACTGGCCGCAGGTGCCGTCGCAGGTGCAGGCGCCGCACCCGACGCCGCAGGCTTGGCCGGGGTGGCCACCGGCGCAGGCGCCACGGTGGACGAAGTGACCGGCCGGGTCACCACCCCCGAAGACTCGCTGGCGGCCGCCACCACCGCGCCCGGCGCCAGTACCCGCAGCACCTGACCGACTTCGATCAGATTGGGGTTGTCCAGATTGTTCCAGCGGGCAATGTCCTTCCAGCTCTGGCCGGTATCCAGCCCGATGCGGATGAGTGTGTCACCGGGCTTGACTGTGTAATAACCCGGCTTGCCTGCATTTTCAGCACCCGGCATGGGCTTGGCAGGGACCACTTCGCCGGACTGCACCGGCACTGCCGCGGCGGTGCCCCGGTCCTCCACCGGCGCCTTGGTCATGCGGGTTCCACAGCCCGTCAGCGCCAGGCCCAACAGGACGGCAAACCACCAGTGACCGCGGCCACGCGAGAGCAACATAGACAAAACGAATCTCCTTCAGTCAGGCAACGCCCGATTTTAGGGGGACAAAATGCACGGGTTCGAGCACGGTTTGTTTCAATCCGTGCGTGGTCCTGTCCACCACCAGAAGCACTTGCTGCCCATCGGCAAGGGCTGTGGGTGCCACCAGACGCCCACCCACGGCGAGTTGCTCGCACCAAGCAAGCGGCAACTGCGACCCGCCGGCCGCAGCGACGATGCCGGCATAGGGTGCGCCCTTGGCATAGCCTTCCATGCCATCGCCCAGAATCAGATGCACATTGGCCAGGCGCAACGGCCGCAGGTTGGTGCGTGCCTTCTCGTGCAGCCCACGCAGACGCTCAATGCTGTAAACCTCACGCGCCAGACGCGCCAGCACGGCAGCCTGGTAACCGCAACCCGTACCCACCTCCAACACCCGGCCCAGGCCTGCGGCACTGCGTGCAATCTCGGCACCCAGCAACAGTTCCATCATGCGCGCCACGACACTGGGTTTGGAGATGGTCTGCCCCAGCCCAATGGGCAGGCTGGTGTCCTCGTAGGCCTGGTTGACCAGGGCACTGTCCACAAAGCGGTGGCGCTCCACCGCGCCCATGGCCGTGAGCACGGCACCTGAGCTCACCCCGCCAGCAGCCAGGCGCTGCACCATGCGCGCGCGCACCGCTGCGGAGTCCAACCCCAGCCCGGCCGGCGCCGGAATGGACACCGGCCGCTGCACCGCAGGCACCGCCGCAGGGCGCTGCCCGCCAGGCACAGACGGTGCGATGCGTGCCGGAAAACCAGGGCGGCGCTGCTGCATCATTCCCTCAGCGCAGCGGGTTCGGTCCCTGCGGACAAACGGGCCGCCGTCTGCGCCCAGTACCCCAGGTTCTGGTGGTCGGTCAGATCGACTTTGAGCGGCGTCACCGAGACATGCCCCAGCGCCGTGGCATGGAAATCGGTGCCTTCGCTGTCGTCCAGCGCCGCGCCTGCACCACCGATCCAGTACATGGTCTCACCCCGCGGGCTGACCTGGGTGATGACACGCTCGGCGGCATGGCGCCGCCCCAGGCGGCACAGCTTGATGCCACGCAGGGCCTGCAGGGGCAGGTTGGGAATGTTCACGTTGAGCAACCAGGGTGTCTGGCCCACGAGCTTCAGTGCAAGCATCTGACGCACCATGTCGGCCGCCTTCTGCGCCGCCGCTTCCAGCTCGCCCCAACCCTTGTCCACCTGCGAAAACGCGATGGCGGGTATCCCGAACAGGTAGCCTTCCATGGCCGCACCCACGGTGCCCGAATAAATGGTGTCGTCCCCCATGTTGGCGCCATTGTTGATGCCAGAAACCACCAGATCCGGCCGGTAGCCCAACAACCCAGTCAGCGCAATGTGCACACAGTCGGCAGGCGTTCCGTTGACGTAGCGAAAGCCATTGGCCGCCTCGTGCACATAGAGGGGCGCATTGAGGGTCAGCGCATTGGACTTGGCGCTGTTGTTGTGCTCAGGGGCCACCACCTCCACATCGGCCACTTGCTGCAATGCGCGGTGCAGGGCCACGATGCCCGGGGCCTGGTAGCCGTCGTCGTTGGACAGAAGAATCTTCATGGTTCAGCACAGGGTTGGCGGCGATTGTAGGCGCCCGCCCGCCCCTGTGCCGTGCCCCCGGCGCCCGTCGCCCGTGGGACACACGAGGCCATGGTGCACACCTATCATCTGGCGTTCGATTTTCACGACCGGAGACCCCCCCATGCACGCATGGTTATGCACCAATCCCACGGGCGTCGAGGCCCTGGCCTGGACCGAACTGCCCACCCCCACGCCCAAGGCGGGCGAGGTGCTGGTGGAGATCAAGGCCGCCAGCCTGAATTTCCCTGACCTCTTGATCGTGCAGAACAAGTACCAGATCAAGCCGCCCCTGCCCTTTGTCCCCGGCGCCGAATACGCGGGCGTGGTGCAGGCCGTGGGTGAAGGCGTCACCCACCTGCAGGTGGGCCAGAACGTGGCCTGCCTCTCGGGCACGGGCGGTTTTGGCACCCACACGCTGGCACCTGCGGCGCTGTGCATGCCCCTGCCCGCAGGCTTCGGGCATGTCGATGCCGCCGCCTTCATCATGACCTATGCCACCTCGCACCACGCATTGATCGACCGCGGCCAACTCAAGGCCGGCGAAACGGTGCTCGTGCTGGGCGCCGCAGGCGGCGTGGGCACAGCGGCCATCCAGATTGCCAAGGCCGTGGGTGCCAAGGTGATTGCGGCCGCTTCCACCGACGAGAAATGCGCGCTGTGCACCTCCATCGGTGCCGACGCCACCATCAACTACACCCGTGAAGACCTGCGCGAAGCCCTCAAGCGCCTGACCGACGGCAAGGGGCCGGATGTGGTGTACGACCCCGTGGGCGGCGACTTCGCCGAACCCGCCTTCCGCGCCATTGCCTGGCGTGGGCGCTACCTGGTGATCGGCTTTGCCGCAGGCCCCATTCCTGCGCTGCCGCTGAACCTGCCGCTGCTCAAGGGCGCCAGCATCGTGGGCGTGTTCTGGGGCGAATTTTCCAAGCGCGAACCCAAGGCCAACGCCGCCATGATGATGGAGCTGGCCCAGTGGTACGGCCAGGGCAAGATCAAGCCCGTGATCGATCGCACCATGCCCATGGCCGAACTGCCCGCCGCCTATGCCCACATGGGCTCGCGCAGCGTGCAGGGCAAGCTGGTACTGGTGAACTGACATCAGCGACCCCTGCGGCGCTTCGCACCTTCCCCCCCCCCCCGCTCTTGCAGCGCTGCAGGCAGGGGGACGCGCCCGGCGCGGCAGGGCGGCTCTTGCGCGGGAGCCCTGGGATGGCCCACGCCAGCGTCATGCGCTGGAGGTGCCGCATGCATACAACAAATAGCTGACTTGTCTCTGGGGCGTGCACCCGCACGCACTGTGCAATCAGCGCCGCCTCTGTCACACTAGCAGGCCTTTCGACAGCTCCCTGTCCCAACCGCTGCCTGCCATGGCCGAACGCCCCCCATCAGACATTGCGCGCGAAACGCTCAAGCAACTCGCCCAGCGCCGCCTCCCCCCCACGCCGGAGCATTTTCGGCAGATCTACGACGAAATCGCCGGGGCCAGCTCGCCCCTGCCCTTCCCAGAACTGCCACTGCGCCAGATCCTGCGCATCATTCCCGGCCAGACACCGGCACAGAAGCGCCTGCTGGAGCAGTTCGAATCCGCCGTCAACCAAAAAGACTGGTCGGCCATGCAGACCGTTCTGGTGGGCTACGCCAAGCTGGGCGCCAGCACGCCGGCCGCCCACCTGGACGCCGCGCCCGCCACCACTGGCCCTGCGCCACTCAGCCCCACCATCGGCAGCACCGTCGGCGCCCGCCCTGGCACGGTGCACAAAGAACTGGCCGAACAACTCGCGCGCCTCATTGAGCATACACTCCATGGCCTGAGCAGCGATGACGCCCGCGTCCATCTGCTGGGCGAGCAATTGGTGGGCTTCCTGCGCCAGCCCGACCCGCCAGCCAGCACCCTCCAGCTCATGCTGGGCAACTTCACCTTCCGCCTGTCTTTCGCCGCCGAGGACCAGGCTGCCATTCGCAGCATGCTGCTGGAGTTGCTGAACATGGTGTTCACCAACATCACGGCGCTGAGCATCGACGACCAGTGGCTGCACGGCCAGGCCGAAGCGCTGGTGGCCGCCACGGCGCAGCCGCTCACACTGCGGCGGCTCGACGATGTGCAGCGCCGCCTCAAGGACGTGATCTTCAAGCAGACCGAGGCCAAGGGCCGGATGGTCGAAGCGCAGGATCAGATGAAGGAAATGCTGGCCACCTTCATCGAACGCCTGTCAGCCATGACGGATGCCAGCAGCGGCTACCAGAACAAGATGGAACGCTACGCCGAGCAGATCTCGCAAGCCAGCCGCATCGAGGACATCACCCCTGTGCTGGGCGAGGTGGTGCAGGCAACGCGCACCATGGCACTGGACACTCGACTGGCCCACGCCGAACTGACCGAACTGCGTGAGCGCACCGCCGAAAAACAGGCAGAGATGACTCGCCTGCAGAAAGAGCTGGACCAGGCCAGCGCCCAGGCACGACACGACCCGCTGACCGGCTCGCTCAACCGCAAGGGGTTGGACGAAGTGATGGAGCGCGAGATCGCACGCGCGCGCCGTTCCGACACACCGCTGTGCGTGGCCCTGCTCGACGTGGACAACTTCAAGCAACTCAACGACCGCCTGGGGCACGATACCGGCGACGCCGCCCTGGTGCACCTGGCCAACGTGGTACGCGCTGTCATGCGCCCGCAAGACCAGCTGTCGCGCTATGGGGGCGAGGAATTTGTGATCCTGCTGCCCGACACGACCCAGGAACAAGGCGTGGAAGCCATGCAGCGCCTGCAGCGCGAGCTGACCACACGCTTCTTCCTGCGCAACAACGAAAAGGTGCTCATCACCTTCAGTGCAGGCGTGGCCCAGATGACGCCCCAGGAGACCGCCACCGAAACCATCCGCCGCGCCGACCAAGGCATGTACCTGGCCAAGCGTGCGGGCAAGAACCGCGTGATTGCGGCCTGAGGGCCACCTCCTGCCCGCACCCGGCCCGTGGATGACAAGGTGGCTGGAACGCAGCCCATGGGCCCGCCCTGGCGCGGCCTCAGTGCACGGCGCATTTTGCTACTATTTTTATAGCTGCCAGCGCCCGTATTTATTGCTGTACAAGGCATTTTTACTTAAAACCAGCACAACTTTTGCGGCAGGGCTACCATGGGCGGCCATCCTTTGCGAAAGACGCCCATGAACGCTTTGCATCCCTCCCGCCTGGGTGCGCTGGCCCTGGCCGCCGCGCTCGCTGGCTGCGCCAGCGCACCAACGTTCCACTACACCGCGCCCAGCCAGCCCGAGGCCGCCTCGGGCTACACCGAGAAGCCGGGCTGGACCACCGCGAAGTTCGCTGTGGCCGCCGCCAACCCACTGGCCACCGACGCAGGCTACCAGGTGCTCAAGGCCGGCGGCTCGGCGGTGGACGCGGCCATCGCGGTGCAGATGGTGCTGACGCTGGTCGAGCCGCAGTCCAGCGGCATCGGCGGTGGCGCCTTCCTGCTGCATGCCAGCGGCGGCAAGGTAGAGGCCTATGACGGGCGCGAGACGGCCCCGGCCGCGGCCGACGAAAAACTCTTCCTCGACGCCAGCAGCAAGCCCCTGGCCTTCCACGACGGCGTGGTGGGCGGTCGCTCGGTCGGCGTGCCCGGCACCGTGCGCATGCTGGAGATGGCGCACCGCCAGCACGGCAAGCTGCCCTGGGCCGCGCTGTTCCAGCCGGCCATCCAACTGGCCGAGGGCGGCTTCAAGGTCAGCCCGCGCCTGCACACGCTGGTCAAGGGCGACGCCCACCTGAAAAAGGACCCGGTGGCCGCCGCCTACTTCTACAAGCCCGACGGCAACGCGCACGACGTGGGCTCCCACCTGCGCAACCCCGAGCTGGCCGCTGTGCTGCGCCGCATCGCCGCCGAGGGCAGCAAGGCCCTGCACGAGGGCGAGATCGCCCAGGCCATCGTGGACAAGGTGCAGAAGCACCCCACCAACCCCGGCAAGCTCAGTCTGGCCGACCTGGCGGGCTACCAGCCCAAGAAGCGCGAGGCCCTGTGCGTGGACTACCGCGCCCGCGCGCAGGACTACCGCCTGTGCGGCTTCCCGCCGCCGAGCTCGGGCGCCATCGCCGTGGGGCAGATCCTGGGCATCCTGAACCACACCAACGCCGCCAGCCTGCCGCTGCAGGACGGCCTGCCCACGGCGGACTGGTTGCACCTCTACACCGAGGCCTCGCGCCTGGCTTTCGCCGACCGCGCGCTCTACGTGGCCGACCCCGACTTCGTGCAGCCCCCCGGCGGCAGCTGGATGAGCCTGCTCGACCCGGCCTACCTCGCCAGCCGTGCCCAACTGATCGGCGCGCAAAGCATGAAGGTGGCCCAGCCCGGCAAGCCCGCCGGCACCCAGACCAGCCTGGCCCCCATGCCCGACCAGCCCGAGTACGGCACCAGCCACATCAGCATCGTGGACGGGCACGGCAATGCCCTGGCCATGACCACCACCATCGAGGACGCCTTCGGCGCGCGCCAGATGGTCAAGGGCTTTTTGCTGAACAACGAGCTGACCGACTTCAGCTTCGCCCCCGCCGATGCGCAAGGCGCTTCAATAGCCAACCGCGTGCAGCCCGGCAAGCGCCCGCGCTCGTCCATGGCGCCCACGCTGGTGCTCGACAAGGCCAGCGGCCAGGTGCTCATGAGCGGCGGCAGCCCCGGCGGCGCGCTCATCATCCACTACACGGCCAAGACGCTCTACGGCACGCTGCAATGGGGGCTGTCGCCGCAGCAGGCCATCAACCTGCCCAACTTCGGCTCGCTCAATGGCCCCTCACTGCTGGAGGAAAAGCGCTTCCCGCCCGCCACGGTGGAACAGTTGCGCATGCGCGGCGCCGAGGTGCGCGAGATGAACATGACCAGCGGCCTGCAGGCCCTGCAACGCGGCCAGGCCCAGGGCCGCCCGGCGTGGCTCGGCGGCGCCGACCCGCGCCGCGAAGGCGTGGTCATGGGTGATTGAGAGCGAAAAATGGCTCTGACGCCCTATTTATAGGCGCCAGAAGCTATTAAAATAGGAGCGGTTCAGCCGCTTACTCGGCCGATTCCATGCCCGGCGATGCACCGCCATCGCCCGCTGCGGGGTAGCCCAGCGGCTGGGCCGCGCCTCCCTCTGTCTGCCCAGACAGCTCCGGCAACGCCGCGAGCCGCTGGCTGGCCTTGTAGCCCTGCTCCACGGCGCGGCGCAGGTCGCTGAGCCGTGACAGCCAGTCGTACACCGCATTGACATCGACCCCGCCTCCAGCGCCTGCGTGCAGGAGCGACGCCTTCGCCGTCTGGTAGGCCTCCTCGAAGGCCGCACGGGCCTCGCCCGCCAGCCACGGTCCGCCCTGCGCCTGCTGCGTGCCTTCCGGGTCGGCGGCGGCAAAGAAGGCCTCCGCTGCCGTGAAGACCGGCACCACGCAGGCCACGATGTCGGTGCCCGGTGGCGCCGCATCCGCAGGCGCGCGCTCGGGCATGCCTGGCAGGATCAGCAGCGACAGCCCGGGCGATTCGTCCGCGCGCGGCGTGTGGTTGCCCTGTACGCCCACATGGTGCATCACCCGCGCCAGGGTGTCGAAATGCGTGGCGATGCGCAGCAACTCCGGCAACTGGGTCGCCACCTCCTTGTGCATGGCGCCCCGGCTGGTTTCGCTCACGAACTTGCCGATCTGCAACTGCAACTGCTCGATGGACTGGAGCTGACGCCCCAGGCGCACATCGGCCTGGGGCACAGGTGCTGTCCAGGGCAATGCCACGGGGTTGAGGCGCGTGGCCTCGCGCGCCAGTTGCATGGCCAGATGGCCCAGACGCGCCAGCTCGTGCCGCAGCGCCTGCAAGGCCAGCACCGGCACGGCCGCCACGTTGCGGTCCAGGTAGCGCGGGCGCGCCGCGTCCTCGTCGGCCGTGGTGAACCGCGCCAGCAGGAACCGCACCAGCGGTCCGGACAGCGGCCACATCAGCAGCACGCCCAGCAGGTTGAACAGCGTGTGGAAGAGCACCAGTTGCGTCACGGCATCGCCGCTGCCCGTGAGCCAGACGCCCACGGCATGGATCAGCCGCAGCAAGGGCGAGAGCACCGCCACGGCCACCACGGCGGTCACCACGTTGAACAGCACATGTGCCGCCGCCAGCCGGCGGGCATTGGACGTGGCGCCGATGGCCGCCAGGATGCCGGTGAGCGTGGTGCCGACGTTGGCGCCAATCACCACGCCCGCCCCCACCTCAACGGGCATCATGCCCCCAGCCACGGCGGTCAACACCAAGGTCAGCGTGGCCGACGAGGCCTGCAGCAGGATCGTCAGCCCAATGCCCAGCAGGCCTGCGAGGATCACTCCCGGCAGTGTTCCGTCGAGCTGCGGCAGGGCCTGGGGCCCCAGTCCTTCAAAGCCCTCCTTGAGCAAATCGATGCCCAAAAAGAGCACGCCAAACCCGGCCAAGGCCATGCCCAGCCCGCCCCGGCGCGTGCCCTCGCCCGTGAGCTTGAGCGCCATGCCCAGGCCGATGAACGGCAGGGCAAACGCGTCCACCTTCATCTTGAAGCCAATCCATGCCACCAGCCATCCCGTGACGGAAGAACCGAGGTTGGAGCCAAACACCACCCACAGCGCCGAGGTAAAGCTCAGCAGCCCGGCGTTGACGAAGCCGATGGCGGCCACGGTCATGGCCGTGGACGACTGCACCAGCGCCGTGAGCAACACACCCGTGGCCAGCCCGTGCAGGCGGGTGCGCGTCCAGGCGGCGAGAATACGCTCCAGGGCCCGGCCTGCGGCCAACTTGAGGCCGTCGGTCAGCATGGTCATGCCGAGCAGGAACAGGCCGATGCCGCCCAGCAGTGACACGGTGAGCATGCCGAAGGTGGGAGAGCTATTCATCGCACAACCGGATGCGGCCAAACCGCCACACGGATCCAACAATGGTCACACATCGATCGCACCCGCCGATCCAGCCTGCTTGCGCAATTCAAATTTCTGGATCTTGCCGGTGCTGGTCTTGGGTAGCTCACCGAACACCACGGCACGCGGCACCTTGAAGCCTGCCAGGTGCTTCTTGCAGTGCGCCACGATGTCCTCGGGCGTGGTGGTGGCGCCGACCTTGAGTTCGATGAAGGCACAGGGTGTTTCGCCCCACTTCGGATCGGGCTTGGCCACCACGGCGGCGGCCAGCACGTCGGGGTGGCGGTAAAGCACGTCTTCCACCTCGATGGACGAGATGTTCTCGCCGCCCGAGATGATGATGTCCTTGCTGCGGTCCTTGATCTTGATGTAGCCGTCGGGGTACTGCACGGCGAGGTCGCCGCTGTGGAACCAGCCCCCGGCAAAGGCCTCCTCGGTCGCCTTGGGGTTCTTCAGGTAGCCCTTCATGGCGATGTTGCCCTTGAACATGATCTCGCCCATGGTCTCGCCGTCCTGGGGCACCGGCTGCATGGTTTCGGGGTCGAGCACGCGCACGTCGCGCTCCAGGTGGTAGCGCACGCCCTGGCGGGCATTGAGACGCGCGCGCTCGCCGATGTCGAGGTCGTTCCAGGCCTCGTGTTTGGCGCACACGGTGGCGGGGCCATACACCTCGGTCAGGCCGTACACATGGGTCAGGTCAAAGCCCATCTTCTCCATGCCCTCGATCATCGAGGCCGGTGGCGCAGCGCCCGCCACCATGGCCTTGACGCCTGCGGGTACGCCCGCCTTCATGGCCTCGGGCGCGTTCACCAGCAGCCCATGCACGATGGGTGCGCCGCAGTAGTGCGTGACGCCGTGGTTGCGGATGGCGTCGAAGATGGCCTGCGCCTCCACGCGTCGCAGGCACACGTTGACGCCCGCGCGCGCCGCCACCGTCCAGGGGAAGCACCAGCCGTTGCAATGGAACATGGGCAGCGTCCACAGGTACACGGCGTGCTTGGGCATGTCCCACTCCAGCACGTTGCTGATGGCGTTGGTATAGGCACCCCGGTGGTGATACACCACGCCCTTGGGATTGCCCGTGGTGCCCGAGGTGTAATTCAGCGCGATGGCATCCCATTCGTCAGCAGGCAGTTCCCAGGCGAACCGTGGGTCGCCGCCCGCCACGAAGGCCTCGTAGGTCGTGCTGCCGACCGTCTGGCTGGCAGGGCCGTAGACGGCATCCTCCACGTCGATCAGCAGCAGTGGCGCGGTGGACTGGCGCAACGCCAGCGCCTTGGCCAGGGTGGGCGCGAACTCGGGGTCCACGATCACGGCCTTGGCCTCGCCGTGGTCGAGCATGAAGGCGATGGCCTCGGGGTCCAGGCGCGTGTTCAGCGCGTTGAGCACGGCGCCCGCCATGGGCACGCCAAAGTGCGCCTCGACCATGGGCGGCGTGTTGGGCAGCATCACGGCCACGGTGTCGTTCTTGCCGATACCGGCACGGCGCAGGCTGCTGGCGAGCTGGCGGCAGCGCGCGTAGGTCTGCGCCCAGGTCTGGCGCAGGCTGCCGTGCACGATGGCCAGGCGGTCGGGATACACCTCGGCGGTGCGCTCGATGAAACTCAATGGGGACAGCGGTGCGAAGTTGGCGGCGGTGCGGGGCAGGTGCTGGTCGAAGATGGAAGTCATGGGCAAACAATCGGTAGAGGTGGTATGGGGAACAGCGCGTTACCGCGAGATCTCGCGGTGCCGGAGCTTGGCCTGGTACATCGCGACATCGGCACTGGCCAGCAGGGTGCGTGCATCATCGCCGTCCTTGGGATAGAGGCTGATTCCCATGCTGGCGCGCACCACCATGGGCTGGCCATCGACCTGCAGCGGCTGGGCAAAGGCCTGGCGCAGTTTGTCGAGCACATGCTGTGCAGCATCGTCGGTGTCCACGTTTTCACACAGCACGGTGAACTCGTCTCCTGCCAGGCGGGCCACAGTGTCCACCTGGCGCACCGCGCCGACAATGGCCTGGGCCGCGGCCCGCAGCACGGCGTCACCCACGGCATGGCCCAGCTTGTCGTTCACCGACTTGAAATCGTCCAGATCGACAAACACCAGCGCGCAGGGCCTGCTGCTGCGGCGGGCGCGGTCCAGGGCCTGCTCCAGGCGCTGCTCGAACATGCGGCGGTTGGGCAGACCCGTCAACGGATCGTGGTGTGCCAAATGGGTCATCGCGTCGCGGCTGCGGTTGAGTTCGTCCATCTGCTGGCCGATCTGTGCCTCCATGTCGCGAAATCCCCGTGCCAGCTCGCCCAACTCATCCAGCCGCTCCACCGGCAGGGCACCGTGCGGCATTCCTTGTGAAAAAGCTTCGGTCGCCTGCACCACGGCCCGCAAGGGGCCCGTAACCACGCGCGATACCCAGGCCGCGAGCAAGGCGGCCACCAAGGCCAGCACGGCAATCATCTTCACGATGGTGCCGCCCAGATCCTGCGCCTCCGCCAGCACGGCCGACATGGACTGCGACAGGCCCAGCAGCAGAAAGCGCCCGTCGTCACGCGCTCCGAAGGGCACGCGCACAAACGCCTGAATCTGAGCCCCCCCTGGGGACTCGGTGTGGGAAAACACCAGTTCACGCTCAGCGCCCGAGAGCAGGGCCGCCGTGGCGACGAACTCCTCCTGCACCAGCACACGCTGGCCACGATCAAAGCCAAAGGCCTTTTCCCGCTCAGGATGCGCCAGAAAATCGCCCCAGCGGCTGGCCAGATAGAACCCATAGGGGGCGGGCAGGGTCGCTCCAAAATGCCGCAAAAAGGCTTCTGCATCCACTCGCAGCACCACCACCGCCACCACCGCTGTCCCCTGTACCACGGGCGCTGCCACGCTGAACACCGCACGCTCTTCCTGCGGTACGCCGTCTTCGCGGTTGATACCAAACTCCGTGAAGTACACCCCGCCGCTGGTCAGGCGCGCTGTCTCGTACACATAGGGGAAATGGGCTTTTTCCTGCAGCGCCGCCCCGACCACACGCACAATGCGCTCGTCCGCCAAACGCTGTAGGTGCACGAGCTCCAAGCCATGATCGCGCAGGCCAATCAACTGAACCTGCAACAGTCCTGGCCGCGCCAGTAGCTGGGCACGAAACATCTGGGCCAGCGTTTCCAGGCTCTGCGCCTGTGCAGCGGTTGGCACGGGTCCACCCGGCAATGGCAAGCCACCGGCCAGCATCGCGAGCATGGTGGCGTCACGCCCCAACTGACCAAACCCCGCTTGCAGGTGCGACGAGAGAATGCGTGTGGTGTCCAGCAAGGTACGCTGCGCGCGCTCGACCAGCATGTCGCGCGCAGCGGTATAGGTCAAGTAACCCAAAAGCAAGGCCGCCAGCAGGCTGAAGCTGGCCAACAGCAGCCCCAAGCGTTGCCCGATGTTGATGCGCATCATGGCTAAAACCGTTCGGGCCTGTCGCCCGCCACAATGCGTTGCCACAGCCGCGTGCGCTGGGCATCGTCTTCCACTGGCTGCAACCAGACAATGGGGCCCAGCAGGCTTTCGCTGTCCAGCGCCGCCGGCTCCTCCAGCGTGTTGGCCAGCCCCTGGCGGCGTGTGAGTTCCAGGCTTACCGAAGGGTGCAGCATGTGGTTGACCCACTGCGCTGCCAGCGCCTGCTGCGCCGAGCGGCGCAAGACCGCCCAACAGTCCAGCCACGCCAGTGCCCCTTCGCGCGGCACCACATAGCCCACGTTGAACCCCGCATCGCGCAGCAGCTTGAGCTGTTGCTGACCGTAGTTGGCGTGCATCACCGCCACGCGGTGCCGACGGAACAGGTCCACCGACTCCTCGGGCAGCGAGTAGAGCGACAGCAGGTTGCGCCGCAATCGCACCAGGTGGCGCGCCAGAGGCGCGAGTTGATCCTGGGCAATGCGAAAGGGCAACTGCCCCTGCTCCAGCGCCGCCAGCGAAAACGCATGGGTCGCACCATCGAAGGCCAAAACCTTGCCGCGCCAGCGCGGATCCCACAGTACGGAAAGCGACTGGGGCGGTGCGCTGAACTGCTGGCGGTCGTACACCAGCCCCATTTCTGAATAGGTGTAGGGCACGGCATAGGTCTTGCCACCACGCACAATGCCCTCGATAGGGCCGCGAAAACGTGGCAGCTGGCGCGCCACCTGGGGCAGGTCGGCCAGGGTCAGCGGCGCCAATTCGTCACGCGCCAACAAGGCCGCCAGTTCCACCGTGTTGGCCGCCACCACGTCATAGCCCGGTCCCCTGGAATCGGCCAGCTTGGCACGCAGCACCTCGTCCGAGCCGACAATGGTGACCTCCACCCGCGCGCCATGGCGTGCCTCGAAGGCTTGCACCCAGTCTGGATCAGCGTAACCTGGCCAGGCGAGTACGCGCAGCACTGGCACGGCCGCGTGCGCAGGGCCGCGCCACAGCGCGGCCTGCGCTGCACCGACCAACACCGCACGCCGCAGCAGTCCATGGCTGGCTAGCACTTTCCCCGCCTCTCTTTCGTACATGTCCACCGTTGCGGTGTGAGACGATTACCCCAACTACCAGTGATTACGGACAGTTTACGCGGACAATCCCAGCCGTGACGATCCCCCAGTCTTTCATCCAGGAACTGCTCGCCCGCGTGGACGTGGTCGAGGTGGTGGGCCGCTATGTCGCGCTCAAGAAGGGCGGCGCCAACTTCATGGGGCTGTGCCCCTTCCACGGCGAAAAATCGCCCTCGTTCAGCGTCAGCCCGTCCAAGCAGTTCTACCACTGCTTTGGCTGCGGCAAGAACGGCAATGCCATCGGCTTTCTCATGGAGCACGCGGGCATGGGCTTTGTCGATGCCGTTCAGGACCTGGCACGCCAGGTGGGCCTCCAGGTGCCGGAAGACGATGTCTCGCCCCAGGAGCGCGAACGCGCCGCCGCCGCCCGCCAAAAACAGGCCACCTTGAGCGATGTGCTGGAGAAAGCCGGTGCTGCCTACCGCCGCCACCTGCGTGAATCGCCCCGTGCCGTGGCCTACTTCAAGGGGCGCTGCGTCTCGGGCCAGGTGGCCAAGCAGTACGGCCTGGGCTACGCCCCCGAGGGCTGGCGCAGCCTGGCCAGCGTGTTTCCGCACTATGACGACCCGTTGCTCGAAGAAAGCGGCCTGGTCATCGTCAATGAAGAAGACGGCAAGCGCTACGACCGTTTCCGCGACCGGGTCATGTTCCCCATCCGCAACGTCAAGGGCGAGTGCATTGGCTTTGGCGGCCGCGTCCTGGGGGACGACAAGCCCAAGTACCTCAACTCCCCCGAGACCCCGGTGTTCCACAAGGGACGCGAACTGTACGGCCTGTTCGAGGCGCGCAACGCGATCCGCGAACAGGGCTACGCACTGGTCACCGAAGGCTACATGGACGTGGTGGCGCTGGCCCAACTGGGCTTTCCCAACGCCGTGGCCACGCTGGGCACGGCCTGCACGCCAGAGCATGTGCAAAAACTGCTGCGCTTCACCGACGCCGTGGTGTTCAGCTTCGACGGCGACGCCGCCGGGCGCCGCGCCGCGCGCAAGGCGCTGGAGGGCGCCTTGCCCCACGCGGGCGACACGCGCAGCATCAAATTCCTGTTCCTTCCCCCCGAACACGACCCCGACAGCTTCGTGCGCGCACACGGCAGCGATGCCTTTGCGCGCATGGTGGGCGACGCCATGCCGCTGAGCCGCTTCCTGATCGACGCCGCCAGCGACGGCTGCGACCTGGGCACCAGCGAAGGCCGTGCGCACATGGCCAGCAATGCCCGGCCTCTGTGGAGCGCCCTGCCCGACGGCGTACTCAAACGCCAGTTGCTGGGTGAGCTGGCCGAGCTGGCCCAGCTCGACGCACGCGACCTGCTGGACCTGTGGCAACGCGCCAACGCCCGCGAGATACAGCGCAGCCCTCGCGCCACCCCCCACCCTGCGCGCCACCCCCCCCAGGGCAGCGGCGATCTGCACCCCATACCCAACGACCATGCGCCACGCCAGGCTCGGAGAAGCAAATCGGTGCCCCCGCCCTGGCCCGGCCCCTCCCGTATGCCGCGGGGTCTGCCCAGCGCCCGGATCGACCATGCGGCGCGCCTGCTGCTGTCGCACATGGACTTCATGGAGCATCTCAGCCATGAAGACCATGCCGTGCTGTGCGCCCAGAGCGCACCCCACGGGCCACTGTTCATGTGGATCGAAGACCTGTTCCACACCACAGGCCCCCTGCCCTGGGCCGTGCTGCGCGAGCGTCTGCGCGACCACCCCTGCGAGGACCTGGCGCTGCGGGTAATGACCGGTGCCCACGCCCAGACCGAGGGCGACCTGAAGGAGCTGCGCCTGGAGCTGCGTGACCTGCTCAACCGCATGCTGGTGGAAGACATCAAGGCCGAGCAAAGCGCACTCATCGAACGCGCCGCACACGATCCTTCGGCGCTGGAGCGCTACCGCGCCCTGGAGCAAAAACGCAACGCATTGCTGGGCCATCCAGCCCGAAAAGCCTGAAAAAGCTTGAAAAACGCTCCGACCGGTATAATGTAAGGTTTGTCGGCAAGAGCGACAGCAGCACCTCCGGACCGGGCCACCGTGGCATCCACGCAATTGCAGCAACTGCAAAGGCCCACCCCACCGCAAGGACTGCACACCAAATGTTCGCCCACACATCTTGCCCCTGAGGGTTTCCCCTCGAACCGCGAAGGCTCTGCCTTCGCCGTGCCTCCCGCGCCGGGAACCGTGGCGCTTGCGTTTTCTTTGTCTTCTTTTTGATTCTGAGGTTGTCCATGCCCGCTCAAAAGTCCGCGAAGTCGCCCAAGTCCACCCCTGGCAGCAAGGCCGCTTCCGCAACCGCTCCCAAGGCGCCCGCCAAAAAAGCCGCAGCCCCCGCCCAGAAGGCAGCCGCTGCGCCCCGGCAGGCACCTCAGAAAACCCGTACCGCGCCCGTGACCAAGACCGCAGCATCCAAGACCACCGCCACCGAAGTGAAGACCAAGTCCCCCCGTGCCAAGGCAGCCGCCGAAGCCGAGGTGACCGACGAAGCCGAGGCCCCCAAGAAGCGTCCGGGCCGCCCCGCCAAGGCTGCAGGCACCGCAGCCGCCAAGACACCCGCCAAGCGTGGCCGCAAGCCCAAGGCGGCAGCCGCCGAGGGCGACAGCGATGACACCGACCTGTCGGATATCGAATCCGAACTGGAAGGCGAAGTCGAAGAAGCGCCCGAGGCCGTCAGCGAGGTCGAAAAGGTCAAGCCTCTGCGCATGAAGATCAGCAAGGCCAAGGAACGGGCCTTGATGAAGGAATTTGGCCTGGACGAAACCGTGCTCTCCGAAGAGGACATGGCCAAGCGCCGCATGCGCCTCAAGACCCTGATCAAGCTGGGCAAGACGCGCGGCTACCTGACGCACGGCGAAATCTCCGACCACCTGCCCGACAAGCTGATCGACGCCGAAACGCTCGAAGTCGTGATCTCCATGCTCAACGACATGGGCGTGGCGGTGTACGAGCAAACGCCCGATGCCGAAACCCTGCTGCTGACCAACACCGCGCAGACGGCGGCCACCGAGGAAGAAGCCGAAGAAGCCGCCGAAGCCGCCCTGTCCACCGTGGACAGCGAATTCGGTCGCACCACCGACCCGGTGCGCATGTACATGCGCGAGATGGGCACGGTGGAGCTGCTCACGCGCGAAGGCGAAATCGAGATTGCCAAGCGCATCGAAGGCGGCCTGCAGGCCATGATGGAAGCCATCAGCGCCTCGCCAGCCACCATCGCCGAGATCCTCAACATGGGCGAGGAAATTCGCGAGGGCAAGATCGTCATCTCCACCGTGGTGGACGGCTTTGTGAATGCCGATGAGAACGACGACTACGTGGCCGAGGAAGACTTCGACGAATACGACGAAGCCGACGACGACGACGGCAAGGGCGGCAGCAAGGCACTGACCAAGAAGCTGGAAGAACTCAAGAACGAAGCGCTGCGCCGCTTCGACCGCATCCGCGAACTGTTCGAGAAGGTGCACAAGGCCTACGACAAGGAAGGCTACGGCACCCCCGCGTACATGAAGGCCCAGCACGCCCTGTCGGCCGAGCTGATGACCATCCGCTTCACCGCCAAGACCATTGAAAAGCTGTGCGACATGGTGCGCGGCCAGGTCGATGATGTGCGCAAGAAGGAACGCGAGCTGCGCCGCATCATCGTGGACAAGTGCGGCATGCCGCAGGAAACCTTCATCAAGGAATTCCCGCCCAACCTGCTGAACCTCAAGTGGGTCGAAAAGCAGGCTACGGCCGGCAAGCCCTGGAGCACCGTGATGGGACGCAACATCCCGCCCATCCAGGACCTGCAGCAAAAGCTCATGGACCTGCAGGCGCGCGTGGTCGTGCCGCTGGCCGAGCTCAAGGACATCAACAAGCGCATGAACGAAGGCGAGGCTGCCTCGCGCGATGCCAAGAAGGAGATGATCGAGGCCAACCTGCGCCTGGTGATCTCCATCGCCAAGAAGTACACCAACCGCGGCCTGCAGTTCCTGGACCTGATCCAGGAAGGCAACATCGGTCTGATGAAGGCGGTGGACAAGTTCGAATACCGCCGCGGCTACAAGTTCTCGACCTACGCCACCTGGTGGATTCGCCAGGCCATCACGCGCTCGATCGCCGACCAGGCACGCACCATCCGTATCCCGGTGCACATGATCGAGACCATCAACAAGATGAACCGCATCTCGCGCCAGCACCTGCAGGAGTTTGGCTACGAGCCCGATGCGTCCGTCCTGGCCGAGAAGATGGAGATCCCCGAGGACAAGATCCGCAAGATCATGAAGATCGCCAAGGAGCCGATCTCGATGGAAACCCCCATCGGCGACGACGACGACAGCCACCTGGGCGACTTCATCGAGGACAGCGCCAACACCGCCCCCGTGGACGCCGCCATGCAGGCGGGCCTGCGCGACGTGGTCAAGGACATCCTCGACAGCCTCACCCCGCGCGAAGCCAAGGTGCTGCGCATGCGATTTGGCATCGAAATGTCCACCGACCACACCCTGGAGGAAGTGGGCAAGCAGTTCGACGTCACGCGCGAGCGCATCCGCCAGATCGAAGCCAAGGCGCTGCGCAAACTCAAGCATCCCAGCCGGTCTGATAAGCTGCGCAGCTTCATCGATTCGCTGTAAAAGCCACCCGACCTCGACACAACCCCGCCCCACAAGGAGCGGGGTTTTTTCTTGCAGCCATGGCGGCACCGTTCGTGGCACCTCTGCAACACTTTGCAGCAATCCGGCCCATTTGCCGCAGTGGCGCATGACTGGCAAGCGTTTTGAGCTATTAAACTTGTAGCAATTCAGCGCAAGGAGAAGCCCGATGAGCTCCAAAGACAACGCCGCCATCCATCAACTGTTCGAAAAGCTAGAGTGCCGCTACGCCCTGCGCGTGCTGTGGGCGCTGCGCGATGGGCACCCGCAGACCTTTCGCTTGCTGCAGGACAGCGTGGGCGGCATCACGCCCAACACGCTCAACACGCGCATCAAGGAGCTGCGCGAGGTCGGCCTGATCGACCATGGCAGCGATGGCTATGCCGTCACTGCCGCTGGCAGCGACCTGCTCAAGCGCCTGAGCGACGTGCAGGCCTTTGCCAACCGCTGGGCTGCCAGCCGCAATAAGAAGTAAGTCCTTGCACCGGCCTGCGGGCCAGCTTCAAGGTTTTTTCGCTTCCAGCGCAATATCCACGGGCGCTGGAAGCTATTTTTTTGATAGCACCAGGAGAAGCACCATGGCATACACCACCACCCCCTCGGGCCTGCAGTACGAAGACGCCGTGGTCGGCGAAGGCGCCGAGGCCACCAAGGGCAAGCAAGTGGCCGTGCATTACACGGGCTGGCTGTACAACGACGGCGTGCAAGGCGCCAAGTTCGACTCCAGCCGCGACCGCAACGACCCCTTCATCTTCGGCCTGGGCATGGGCATGGTCATCCAGGGTTGGGACGAAGGCGTGCAGGGCATGAAGGTGGGCGGCCAGCGCACGCTGATCATCCCCCCCGGCCTGGGCTACGGCGCTCGCGGCGCGGGCGGCGTGATTCCGCCCAACGCCACGCTCAAGTTCGACGTGGAACTGCTGAACGTGGGCCGCTGAGGCCCCGGCTCACATCTCCAGCCGCACCGGCGGCTGGGGCGGCGCAGGGCGGGTGATCCGGCTCACGAGCGCTGCCGCCAGCAGGCCCGCCGGCACCCCGAAGACGCCGGCCGAGATGGGCTGAATGGCAAACCACAGCCCATCGGCCAGCAGCCAGACCGGCAGCAGGGCCTTCACACCGGCCACATGCGACAGCATGTAGTACACCGTCACCCCCAGGCCGCACAGCATGCCGGCCACCGCGCCCTGGCGCGTGGTACCACGCCAGAAGATGCCCAGCACCATGACCGGCACAAATGCCGACGCGGCGAGTGAAAACGAGGCCGTGACCAGCGGCAGAATGTCCGAGGGCTTGAGCGCCGCCACGAACGCTGCGGCAATGGCCACCGCCAACAGCGCAAACTTGCTCAGAATCACGCGCTGCTCCAACGAGGTGCTGCGTGGCCGGGCCTGGAAGTACAGATCGCGCACCAGCGCGTTGCTGATGGTGAGCAGCAGGCCATCGGCGGTGGACAGCGCCGCTGCCAGCCCCCCGGCAGCCACCAGGCCAGATACCACGTAGGGCAACCCCCCCAGCTCAGGCGTGGCCAGCATGATCAGGTCGGCCCCCAGGCGGATTTCGCCAAACTGCACGATGCCGTCACCGTTGACGTCCTCGATGGACAGCAGCGACGCATCCACCCGCGCCCACTGCGCGATCCAGCCGGGCAAATGATCAAAACTGCTGCCCACCAGGTTGTTCATCACTTCGAACTTGGCCAACACGGCCAGCGCGGGGGCGCTCAGGTACAGCAGGGCAATGAAGAACAGGGACCAACCCACGGAGGCGCGGGCATCGGCCACCGTGGGCGAGGTGTAGTAGCGTGTCAGCAGATGCGGCATGCCTGCCGTGCCCACCATCAGGCAGAACATGAGCGCCAGAAAGTTGCGCCGCGACTCGGTGTAGTCCTTTTGCTCATCGGGTGTACCGTCGGGATAGCCCGCATAGGCCTGGCTGTGCGGCGGCAGGCCGCCCAGGGGTTGGGCACGGGCGTAGTTGTCGCGCATCAGGCGCGTCCAGCGCTCGCGGGCCACGGCGGCATCGCGCGGCAAGGCGGCCAGCTCGCGGCTGGCGGCAACAATCAGGCCCACATCCGCGTTCTGCGCCCGCAGATCATGGATACGTTCCTGAATGGCCTGGCGCTCCTCCTCCAGCGCCAGCTCCACGTTCTGCAAGCGGGCTTCATAGTCCCGGGCGCGCTCCAGGTAAATGGCCATCACCTGGTATTCGGCCGGCGACGCCAGCAACTGCGCCTCCAGGTCCGCAATCTTGCCGATCTGCTGGCCATACACCAGCGGCGCCACCGGGTTGCCCAACTGCTTGTAGGCCAACCAGGACACCGGAATCAGGAACGCCAGCAGCAGCACCACATACTGCGCCACCTGCGTCCAGGTGATGGCGCGCATACCCCCCAAAAACGAGCACAGCAGCACCCCGCCCAGCCCCAGCATGATGCCGATCTCGAACTGCACCCCGGTCAGGCGCGATGCAATCAGGCCCACACCGTAAATCTGTGCCACCACGTAGGTGAACGAAGTGAGCATCGCCGCCAGCGCCGCAATCACACGCGGCCAGCGTCCGCCAAAGCGCACGTGGAAGAAATCCGGAACCGTGTACAGCCCCATGGCCCGCAGGTGCGGGGCCACCAGAATGGCCACCAGGCAAAACCCGCCCGTCCAACCCAGCAGGTAGGCCAGGCCCCCGGCGCTTTCGGGCGTGCCGGAAAAACCCTGCAGATACAGTGCGCCCGACAGGCTGATGAACGACGCAGCGCTCATCCAGTCGGCCGCGGCGGCCATGCCGTTGTACATGGGCGGAATGCGGCGCCCAGCCACGTAGTATTCCTCGGCGTCGGTGGTGCGGCCGTACACGCCGATGCCTGCATACACCATGACCGAGAGGAAAAGAAAGATCGGTCCGATCCACAGGCGCGACAAGCCCTGCGCCTCGGCCCAAGCCATCAGCCCCAAAAAGCACAGCACCCCAAGAACGTACAAGGCCAGGATGCGGTGCACGCGCCACGCATAGCCGCGCCCCGGCGGTGCCCCGGACGACTTAGCCATGGCCCTTCGGCGGGGAAGAAGCCTGCGTTGCCTCGGCCTGCGCGTCCAGCCGCTCCAGCCGGTTCATGGCCCAGCCATAGGCCACCACGATGCCGATGAACACCACCACCCCGCCCTGCGCTGCGATCCAGTAACCCAGCGGCCAGCCCGCCACCACGATGCTGGCCAGATCACGCGCAAAGTACATGGCCACAAAGGACACCAGCACCCACAAGAGCAGCAGCACCGCCTTGAGTTGCAGGTGGCGCACATCGTGCAAGTCCGGTGGGAACAGGTGGGCCTGCTCCTGATCGGGATCTTGCGACGATGGTTGCATGCTGGGTTATCAGTTCGCTAGTTGCTGCCAGGTGGCGATCACGCTGTCGGGGTTGAGCGAGATGGACGTGATGCCCTCCTTGGCCAGCCACTGGGCGAAGTCCGGGTGGTCGCTGGGGCCTTGGCCGCAAATGCCGATGTACTTGCCCTGCGCACGGCAGGCCTTGATGGCCAGGTGGATCAGCGCCTCGACGGCCGGGTCGCGCTCGTCGAAGTCCTGCGCCAGCAGCTCCAGGCCCGAGTCGCGGTCCAGGCCCAGCGTGAGCTGGGTCAGGTCGTTGGAGCCGATGGAGAAGCCATCGAAGAATTCCAGGAAGCGCTCGGCCAGGATGGCGTTGCTCGGGATCTCGCACATCATGATGAGCTTGAGCTCGTTCTCGCCGCGCTTGAGGCCATGCTGCGCCAGCAGCTGGGTCACGCGCTCGGCCTGGCCCAGCGTGCGCACGAACGGCACCATCACCTGCACGTTCGTCAGGCCCATGTCGTTGCGCACACGCTTGAGCGCCTCGCATTCCATGGCGAAGGCTTCACCGAAGTCCGCGCTCACATAGCGTGCCGCGCCGCGGAAGCCCAGCATGGGGTTCTCTTCCTCGGGCTCGTAGCGGCTGCCGCCGATGAGCTTGCGGTACTCGTTGCTCTTGAAGTCCGACAGGCGCACGATCACCGGCTTGGGCCAGAAGGCCGCCGCAATGGTGGCCACACCCTCGGCCACCTTGTCCACATAAAAGGCACGGGGCGAGGCATGGCCGCGCGCCACGGATTCCACGGCCTTCTTCAGATCGGCATCGATCTGCGGATAGTCCAGGATGGCCTTGGGGTGCACGCCGATGTTGTTGTTGATGATGAACTCCAGCCGCGCCAGACCAACGCCCTCGTTGGGCAGCTGGGCAAAGTCGAAGGCGAGCTGCGGGTTGCCCACGTTCATCATGATCTTGGTCTTGATGGGGGGCATGGCGCCGCGCTGCACCTCGGTCACTTCGGTTTCCAGCAGGCCATCGTAGATTTTCCCGGTATCGCCCTCGGCGCAGCTCACGGTGACCAGGGTGCCATCGCTCAGCTTGTCGGTGGCGTTGCCGCAGCCCACCACGGCCGGGATGCCCAGCTCGCGCGCGATGATGGCCGCGTGGCAGGTGCGCCCGCCCCGGTTGGTGACGATGGCGCTGGCGCGCTTCATCACAGGTTCCCAGTTCGGGTCGGTCATGTCGGTGACGAGCACGTCGCCGGGCTGTACCTTGTCCATCTCGGAAATGTTGTGCACCAGGCGCACGGGGCCGGTGCCGATCTTCTGGCCGATGGCGCGGCCCTCGGCCAGCACCGGGCCCGTGCCCTTGAGCTTGTAGCGCAGCTCGGCCTGGCCCTGCACCTGGCTCTTCACCGTTTCGGGGCGGGCCTGCAGGATGTAGAGCTGGCCGTCTTCGCCGTCCTTGCCCCACTCGATGTCCATGGGGCGGCCGTAGTGCTGCTCGATGACCAGCGCGTACTGCGCCAGTTGCTGCACATCGGCGTCGGTGAGCGAGTAGCGGTTGCGCAGCTCGGCGGGCACGTCGGTGGTCTTGATGAGCTTGCCCGAGGCAGCCTTCTCCTCGGGGGTGGAGAACACCATCTGGATCAGCTTGGAACCCAGGTTGCGGCGGATCACCGCCTGCTTGCCCGCCTTGAGCATGGGCTTGTGCACGTAGAACTCGTCGGGGTTCACGGCGCCCTGCACCACCGTCTCGCCCAGGCCGTAGCTGCTGGTGATGAAGACCACGTCCTCAAAGCCGCTCTCGGTGTCGATGGTGAACATCACACCCGCCGCGCCCAGGTCGGAGCGCACCATGCGCTGCACACCCGCCGACAGGGCCACCACGTCATGCGCAAAGCCCTTGTGCACGCGGTAGCTGATGGCGCGGTCGTTGTAGAGGGAGGCGAACACCTCCTTCATCTTGTGCAGCACCTCGTCGATGCCGTGCACGTTCAAAAAGGTTTCCTGCTGGCCAGCGAACGAAGCGTCGGGCAGGTCCTCCGCCGTGGCCGACGAGCGCACGGCAAAGCTGGCGTGCGGGTTGCCCGCCGACAGGCGCGCAAACTCCTCGCGGATGGCCTGCTCCAGATCGGCAGGGAAAGGCTGTGCCTCCACCATGGCCCGGATCTCGGCGCCCACCTGGGCCAGCGCGCGCACGTCCTCGGTGTCGAGGGCGGCCAGCTTGGCACTGATCTTGTCGGCCAGGCCGTCGTAGGCCAGGAATTCACGGAAGGCGTGGGCCGTGGTGGCGAAGCCCGTGGGCACACGCACGCCCTGGGGCAGCTGCGAGATCATCTCGCCGAGGCTGGCGTTCTTGCCGCCAACCGCCTCGACGTCGGTCATTCTCAGGTTTTCAAACGGAACGACCAGGGCGGTCGCGTTGAACAGTGCAGACATGGGAAAGCTCCAGAAGTTAAAACCGGGTCTGCGCCCATGCCCTGGAGTAGGAGCGATGGACGGGCATGCGCGCGCGGGGCTCGGCTTTGTCGTTGTGGTTGTAGGCCGTGAACGCGAAACATGCTGAGAAATCAGATAAATTGGCAACGATTGTAGGCCCAGCCCACTGGCGATAGCCTGACGCTCAGGATAA
This sequence comes from Simplicispira sedimenti, assembly GCF_022760965.1. Taxonomy (NCBI): domain Bacteria; kingdom Pseudomonadati; phylum Pseudomonadota; class Betaproteobacteria; order Burkholderiales; family Comamonadaceae; genus Simplicispira; species Simplicispira sedimenti. The sequence goes on along the minus strand of NZ_JAKVIJ010000013.1, from coordinate 75,123 downwards.
CCCCCTATATGCACACACGAACCGTATTCTTTGTCTCCGACGGCACCGGCATCACCGCCGAAACCTTCGGCAACGCCATCCTGGCGCAGTTTGAAATGACGCCCCGCCACGTGCGCCTGCCCTTCATCGACACCGTGGACAAGGCCCACCAGGCCGTGCGCCAGATCAACCACACGGCCGAGCTGGAGGGGCGCAAGTGCATCGTCTTCACCACGCTGGTGAACATGGAAGTGCTCAAGGTCATCCAGGAAGGCTGCAAAGGCATGCTGCTGGACATGTTCGGCACCTTTGTGCACCCGCTGGAGGTGGAGCTGGGCATCAAGTCGCACCACCGCGTGGGGCGCTTCTCCGACATCAGCAAGAGCAAGGAATACCACGACCGCATCGAAGCCATCAACTTCAGCCTGGCGCACGACGACGGCCAGACCCACCACGACCTGGAAGGCGCCGACGTCATCCTGGTGGGCGTGAGCCGCAGCGGCAAAACCCCCACCAGCCTGTACCTGGCCATGCAGCACGGCCTGAAGGCGGCCAACTACCCGCTGATCCCCGAAGACTTTGAGCGCCGCCAGCTCCCCCCCGCGCTGGTGCCACACCGCAAGAAGATTTTCGGCCTGACCATCAGCCCCGAGCGCCTGTCCGAAATCCGCAGCGAACGCCGCCCCGACTCCCGCTACGCCAGCCTGCAAAACTGCCGCCACGAGGTGGCCGAAGCCGAAGCCATGATGCGCCGCGCCGGCATCCGCTGGCTGTCGTCCACCACCAAATCCATCGAGGAAATCGCCACGACCATCCTGCAGGAGATTCGGCCGGAGCGGTTGGTGTACTGATCTGCACGGGTGGACAGGGACGGGTATCCCGAGTTCGACACCAAACGCTGCAAGTTATTGATTTGCTTGAAGTGACCGTCTGAATTTGTCACTACAGAAGTGTCATTTGAGCGTCGTGTGCGGGTTTCTTGATGCTGAGTGCGGCCAGGATATCGGTCTGACGTTGATGAATATTGGAGACGCCCTGGATGGGAGCGCCGTGGTCGATGCTCACGCTGTGGCGCTGGATGCGACGCAAATCGGCCAAGGCGGCTTCGGGGGACAAATCGCTGCCCGCACACTTGAGGCGCTGGCGCATGACGCGGGAGGCCGCGCACCAGCATGGCCTCTTGCATGCGTTGGCGTAGTTCGGTCATGACAGTCTCCTTCAATGCCGGGCAACATTGCCCAGATCGAAGGCTTGTCCTCAATGCCCTCTACCGCAAGCCTGCGCAAACAAAAACGCGGTGGCAGCCTGTGAAAACCAACCACCGCGTCAGCGGTTTAGTTCAACGAATGAAAGGGACTTCCCCGTCCCGAGTGATCCGCGCAGCTGCGGGGTACGGCATCAAAGTGCCACGATGGGAAGTTCGATCTCTCATCAATTCACTCGTTTTTTGGAAGGGGAAGTCCATGTCTGCCATTGTCACCATCGGCATCGATCTCGCCAAGAACGTCTTTGCCGTACATGGCGTGAACGCCACAGGCCAGCCTGCGCTGGTGCGCCCCAGCGTTCCGCGCGCCAAGCTGCTTGAACTCTTTGCCTCACTGCCGCCTTGCCTGATCGGCATGGAAGCTTGCTCAGGTGCCCACCACTGGGCGCGTGAGTTTCAACGCTTTGGCCATACCGTGCGCCTGATGGCGCCCAAGTTCGTGATCCCCTACCGCCTCTCGGGCAAGCGCGGCAAGAACGATGCCGCAGACGCCGCCGCCATCTGCGAAGCCGTCACCCGGCCTAACATGCGTTTCGTACCCATCAAGAGCATCGAGCAACAAGGCCAGTTGCTGGTGCACCGCGCCCGCCAGGGCTTTGTGGAACAGCGCACCGCCACGCTCAACCGCATCCGGGGCCTGCTATCTGAGCTGGGCATCGTGTTGCCGCTCAAGGCCGCCGTGGTGCGCCGCGAAGCCTTGGCCCGCCTGGAAGATTTGCCCGGCTGGGCCAACACCGTGATCGGCGATCTGCTGAGCGAGGTGTCGCGGCTGGATGAGCGCATCGCGCAGTACGACCAGCACATCAAGACCATGGCCCGCCAGAGCACCGAGGCCCAGCGCCTGATGCAGCTCTCGGGTATCGGCGAGACCACGGCCACCGCACTCCTGAGCACGATCGGCAACGGGCGCGACTTCAAGTGCGGACGCCAGTTGTGCGCCTGGCTGGGGTTGGTGCCCGGGCAGTACAGCTCGGGCGGCAAGCAGCGCCTGGGGCGCATCACCAAGGCGGGTGACCCGTACTTGCGCAGCCTGCTGGTGCTCGGTGCACGAGCGGTGCTCGTGGCCGCCAAGAACAAGACCGACCCCATCAGCCGCTGGGCAGTGAGCCTGGCGCAGCGGCGGGGCTACTGGAAGGCCATCGTGGCCATTGCCGCGAAGAACGCCCGCATGTGCTGGGCCGTGCTCAGCAAGGGTGAAGACTTCCACCTGCCCGCCTGAGCACCCGAATCCGGCGCCAAACACCACAGAAACAGGGAGGCATTGATTCGATTTTCTTCACCGCGTGCAACCAGCAACATCGATGAGTCAAGGTTGGACCTGCGCGGGGCGTGACCGATTAACTCAAGGAGATCAGGGCCATCGGCCACAGCAAGGCGATGGCCATCCTCGGCTAACGAATGGGTCCCCCGCGCGCGTCTTTCATCAGGGTCCGCTGCAACGAGCAGCTTCAATGACCGTTTGTAGTTTCGCTGTCCGCATCCCTTGCTCACACCGCAACGAAGCACTGGCGCAGAAGGTGAAAAGAATCAGGTCAATTCAAAAATGCATTCCGTGATGCATCGCTGCGCGATGCATCACGGTGGGGAAAGCGTTTGACTTTTGGGGAAAGCCCTTGTTGTTGGTGTTCAGGGCGCGGCACGAGCCGCGAAGCGGCAAGTGTCGTCGCCATGGAATGAAGGTTAGACCTCTGCATACCATGCCTCCGAGCGAAAGGTTGCAGGAATATCTTGCACCCAGGGGTCGTCGAATCCGAGCCGCTCCAATTCATCGAACCACTTGTCGCGAAGCGATCCGGGCAGCTTGAAACCACACCAGGGGCAGAAGTCAATTTGGACGAAGGAAGTGCCGCCGTCTTGTACGCGCAAGCCGTATTCCCTGAAACGGGATTCGAACACTACGAGCGCGTCCGGACACTCGCCGGGCTCATGCTGATCGCAGGGCGGCGCAATGTGCGCGCGCATCGAATCGCAACAATGCTTGCTCATGGGAGGTCTAACGAGGCTGTGCAAAAACCCCAATTCCAGCCACCGGCTGGCGCTGGGTTGCGGTGATGGTGGTGATCATGGCTTGGCCTCTTCCTGATGTCGTCTGCGGTTGATCGGCTCGCTCAATCGGGCTTCTGATCGGGCCTGCAGCGCTCATTCTGGCACCGAACAAGGCCCACTCCTGCCCGCTATTTCCTCAGCCCGCACCCGGCCAGTTTCTCGATGTTGTGCACCAGTCAATACAGCCGCTACTGCGTGCCCACCTTGTGCTGCCCGCGCAGCGTGAACCGGTTCAGCCGCCTGTTGTGCCGGATGTTGCTAAACACAGGCTCCACCGTGCCGATGCGCTGGCTGTAACGCTGCCGTCCCTCGGGGCTGTCGATGCGCTGCTTCATCGCCTCAAGCACAGCATTCGCGCTGGCCTGACCCTTGGCAAAGATCGCCACCTGCCGCACCGCTGTGCGCTGTGGGTGGCGCAGGCACAGGTGGCCTTGCACTTGTCGCCCGGCTGAATGACGGTTTTGGTGCTTTCATCTGGATGGCTGTCGGCCGCTGGCTACCCCCTGCCTGAAGGCGTCAAATACATCGACACCCAACGGTCTTTTGATCGATAGCCGCATCCATTCAAATCACTCCTGATTTCATAGCTGCCAGCGCAATATAGACGGGCGTTACAGCCTGATTTTTCTTGAAATTCAGGTCCACTCCATCACAGCAGGTGCCGCGGCGGCGGCCCCCGCCGCCTGCTTGCCCGGCACGGTGACCGACGCCACCACCCTGGTGCCCCGCGCCTGCGGGGCAGAGGGTGGCTTTGGCTACCTCGCTACCGTTGAGCAGGTTGAACCTTCAAACGCTTTCAATTTGATAGCAGCTCACGCTTGATCCATAAGCGCCAGAGGCCAATTTGGCCAAAAACTCACGCCATCTGCGCAATCGCCCGCCGAAAGCGCCGCAGTGACAGGGCAAACAGCACGCTGCCGATGAGCGCCAGCGCCAGCAGCGAGGGCCAGACCACGGCCAGGCCTGCGCCGCGGTAGAGGATGGCCTGGCTCAGTTCGGTGAAGTGGGTGGTGGGGGCCAGGGACATGGCCCATTGCACCCAGGTGGGCATGCTCTCGCGCGGGGTCATGCCGCCCGAGAGCATTTCCAGCGGCATCATCACCAGCATGACCAGCAGGCCGAACTGCGGCATGTTGCGCGCCAGGGTGGCCATGAAGATGCCCATGGACGTGGTGGCAAACAGGTGCAGCGCGGCGCCGCCAAAGAACAGCCAGAGCGAGCCGTCCACCGGCACCCGCAGCGCGCCCAGGATGATGCCGCGCATGGACAGCACTGCCGCCAGCAACACCACCAGGCCCATGGCGCCGACCTTGGCGAGCATGATTTCGGTGGGTGTGACGGGCATGACCAGCAGGTGCTCGACGGTGCCGTGCTCGCGCTCGCGGATGAGCGCGGCGCCGGTCAGGATGATGGAGACCATGGTGATCTGGCCCACCAGCTCCATGAGCGAGCCGAACCACACGTTGGACAGCGTGGGGTTGAAGCGCATGCGCGGTACCAGTTCCACCGGCGGGGCCTGCACGGCGCGGTGGCGTTGGGCGAACTCGGCCACCTCGCCCGCCACGATCTGCTGCACCAGGCCGCTGCCGGCAAAGGCCTGGCTCATGCGCGTGGCGTCCACGTTGAGCTGCAGCGTGGGCTGGCGCCCGGCGAGCACGTCGCGCTGCAGGCCTGGCGGGATGACCAGCACCAGGGTGTAGTGCCCGGCGTCGAGCAGCGCGTCCACCTCGGCGTGGGTGATGCGCACGGGCGGCAAAAAGGCCGGGGGGTAGAAGGCGCCGGTGATGCGCGCCGAGAGCGCGGAGTCGTCCTCGTCCACGATGGCGATGGGGGTCTGGCTGAGCGTTTCGGGCATGGCCGTGCCCGAGGTGTACACCGCCACCGTGAAGGTGTAGAGGATGAGGAACAGCATGACCGGGTCGCGCCACAGGCTCCACAGCTCCTTGACCCCCAGGCGCCGGATGTTGGCCAGGTGCATGCGCAGGCGGTGCAACCCCATGGTCAAGAACATGTTCTAACGCTCCTGTTTGCGCAGCAGCGCAATGGCCAGGCCCAGGATGACCACGGGCGCCAGCAGCAGCGGCCCGAACGAGGCGCCGAGGTCGGCAAAGCCCAGCGCCTTGTTGAACACGCCGCGGCTGATGGTGAACATGTGGCTGGCGGGGTAGATTTCGCCAATCCAGCGCCCTGCCCCTTCGAGCGATGACACGGGGTTGATGAGCCCGCCGAACTGGATGGCCGGCAGCATGGTGCCGATCATGGTGAAGAACATGGCCGCAAGCTGGCTGCGCACCAGGGCCGAGGCCATGAGCCCCAGGCCCGTGGCGCTGAGCGAGAACAGCACCATGGCCACGGTGAGTGCGGCCAGGCTGCCGGTGAGCGGCACGTCGAACACGGTGACGGCCAGCAGCACCATCATGGCGAAGTTGAGCAGCGACAACAGCAGGTAGGGCAACTGCTTGCCCAGCATGAATTCGGTGCGCGTGGTGGGCGTGACGTAGAAGTTGAAGATGGAGCCCAGCTCCTTCTCGCGCACCACGGCCAGCGCCGTGAGCATGGCCGGCAGCATGAGCAGCAGCATGGGAATGACGGCGGGCACCATGGCCGGCAGGCTCTTGATGTCGGGGTTGTAGCGAAAGCGCGTTTCCACGTTGATCAGGCCTGCGGGCGCGGCGCCGGTGGCCTCGGTGATCTTCTGCACCAGCCAGTACTGGTGCATGCCCTGCACGTAGCCCGCCACGGTTTCGGCGCGCTGGGGCATGGCGCCGTCGATGAAGGCGCCGATCTCGGCACGCTCGCCGCGCTGCACGCTGCGCGCAAAGCCGGGCGGGATTTCCAGCGCCAGCGTGATGTCGCCACTGCGCAGGCGCCGATCCATGTCGGCGTCATCGCGCAGCGGGGGCTGCTCCTGAAAGTAGCGCGAGCCCGCCAGTTGCAGCGCGTAGTCGCGGCTCAGGCTGGTCTGGTCGTGGTCGAGCACGGCAAAGCGCAGGTCTTCCACGTCCATGCTGATGCCGTAGCCCATCACAAACATCAGCAGCAGCGAGCCCAGCAGCGCCAGCGCGCCGCGCACGGGGTCGCGCTGCAGCTCCAGCGCCTCGCGCCAGGCGTAGCTGTACAGGCGCCGCAGGCTGCGGCGCCAGCGGCCATCGCGCGGGGGCTTTGGTACAGGCGCAGGGGTGTCGGCACCGGGGTCGGCGGCGGGCTGCGCGGGCGTGGCCGATGCCACCGCGCCACCGGCCTGCACCAGGCAGTCGATGAAGGCCTGCTCCAGCGTGGCCGCGCCGTGGGCCTGCACGATGGCCTGCGGTGTGTCGCTGGCCAGCACCTTGCCCGCGTGCATGAGCGAGATGCGGTCGCAGCGCTCGGCCTCGTTCATGAAGTGGGTGGAGATGAAGATGGTCACTCCGTCGCGGCGCGAGAGCTCGATCATCAGGCGCCAGAAGCTGTCGCGCGCGATCGGGTCCACGCCCGAGGTGGGCTCGTCCAGGATCAGCAGCTCGGGCTGGTGCACCATGGCCACGGCCAGCGACAGGCGCTGGCGCATGCCCAGCGGCAGCTTGTCGGGCAGCGCGTCCATCACGTCCTGCAGGCCAAAGCGCTGCGCCATGTGCGCCACGCGCTCGGGCACCTGGGCCTCGGGCACGTGGAACAGGCGTGCGTGCAGCACCAGGTTCTGGCGCACGCTCAGCTCGGTGTAGAGCGAGAAGCCTTGCGACATGTAGCCCACGCGTTTGCGCGTGTCCATGTCGCGCGGGTCCACGGCGTGGCCGAACAGCAGCGCCTGGCCTGCGCTGGCGGGCAGCAGGCCGGTGAGCATCTTCATGGTGGTGGTCTTGCCGCAGCCGTTGGAGCCGAGGAAGCCAAAGATCTCACCGCGCCGGATGCGCAGGCTCACGCTATCGACGGCGGTGAAGTCGCCAAAGCGCATGGTCAGGCCGTGCGCCTCGATGGCCACGGCGTGCTCGGCACCTTCGGGCAGCGGCTGGTGCTGCACGGGCTGGTGGCCGCGGCGCCGCTCCTCGGGCAGCAGGGCGATGAAGGCGGCCTCCAGATCCTGGGCCCCGGTGCGCTGCAGCAGCGCGGCAGGCGTGCCTTCGGCCAGCACGCGCCCGCCGTCCATGGCCACCAGCCAATCAAAGCGTTGGGCTTCGTCCATGTAGGCGGTGGCCACCACCACGCTCATGCCGGGGCGTTGGCTGCGGATGCGGGCGATCAGCTCCCAGAACTGGGCGCGCGCCAGCGGGTCCACGCCTGTTGTCGGCTCGTCGAGGATGAGCAGGTCGGGGTCGTGGATGAGCGCGCAGCACAGGCCGAGCTTTTGCTTCATGCCGCCCGAGAGCTTGCCTGCAGGCCGTGCCAGGAAGGGGTGCAGCCCGGTGGCGCGGGTGAGCGCATCGATGCGCGTGCGCCGCTCGGCCGCGCCGTGGCCGAAAAGGCGGGCAAAGAACTGCAGGTTTTCTTCGACCGAGAGCGTGGGGTACAGGTTCTTGCCCAGGCCCTGGGGCATGTAGGCAATGCGCGGGCACACGGCCCGGCGGTGCGCGGCACGCGCCATGTCGCCGTCCAGCACCTGCAGGCTGCCCACCTGCACGGCGCGCGCGCCGGACAGCAGCGCCAGCAGGCTGGATTTGCCCACGCCGTCGGGCCCGATCACGCCCACCATGCACCCGGCGGGCAGGTCGAGGCCGATACCCTCCAACGCGCTGACCGCGCCATAGCGCAGACCCACGCCGCGCAGTTGGGCGACATGTCTGGCGGGTGGCGGCTGTGTGCTCACGGCTGGCGCGGCAGGGCCAGGCGTTCAGGCCAGGGGGCCTGCGGGTCGATGCGCACCCAGGCCACGCCGGGCAGGCCGGTCTTGACCTGCTCGATGTGGCGCTGCAGCAGTTCGCGGTCGATCTGCGCGCGCACGCGGAACATGAGCTTCTGGCGTTCGCTGGCGGTTTCCACCGTCTTGGGCGTGAACTGCGCGGTGCTGGCCACAAACGACACGCGCGCCGGGATGACGTACTGCGGCGCGGCGTCGAGCACGATGCGCACCTCGCTGCCCAGCGCCACACGGCCCGCCACGGTTTCGGGCAGAAAGAAGGTCATGTACACGTCGGCCAGGTCGATGAGCTGCAGCACGCGCCCACCGGGCGCCACGATTTCGCCGGGGTGGGCAATGAGGAACTGCACGCGCCCGGCGCGCGGGGCCTTGAGCTCGCTGTCGGCCAGCTCCACGGCAATGCGCTGCACCGTGGCTTCCATGGCCTGCACGTTGGCCTGCGCGGCAGGCACCTGGGTGCGCGCTGCGGCCACGCCCGCCTCGGCGGCACGGGCTTGGGCGTGGGCGGCGGCCAGCGCGGCCTCCAGGTTGCGCAGCTTGGCATGTTCGTCCTCCAGCACCTGGTCGGACAAAAAGCCGTCGCGCGCCAGTTGTTCGGTGCGCGGCAGGCGGCGGCGGGCGGACTGCAGGTCGGTTTCGCGCTGCACCACCTGCGCCAGCGCGGCCTGGTGGTTGCCCTGGGCCTGCGCCACCTGTACCTGGGCGGTGGCCACGGCCTGGTGGGCCTGCTGCAGGCGGGCGCGGGCCTCGTCGTGCTGGGCCTGCAGGCCTTCGACCTGCAGGCGCGCCAGCACCTGCCCGGCCTGCACGAAGTCGCCCTCGCGCACGCGCACCTCCTGCAGGCGCCCGGCGAGCTTGCCCGCCACGGCGATTTCGGTCGCCTCGATGCGGCCATTGCCGCTGACAAAGCCCGTAGGCGGGCCGTTGGAGCGCCAGGGCGCCCACAGTGTCAGCACCAGCGCAGCGCCAGCCACCACGGCAGCGGTGCTGGCCCAGGTTTTCCATTGGATGGCCATGGAGCGGGAGTCCCTTCGGCTTGGAGGTACGGGTATCCACCCATTGTGCCCGCCCCTGGAAGCGCGCCGGTGACACGCCTGGCCCCACCCATGCACTGCACCCCAGCCTACGCCTCGGTTCAGCAGCAGTTTGCTATATTTTTAATAGCTACCAGCGCTTTATTTACGGGCGCTGGAGGCCTTTTTTGCTGTATTTTTTGAGGCACCCGGCAGATGGGCCCAGCGCGCGTCGATGCCGGTCAGCAGCACGTCCAGCAGGATGTTCAGGTGCTCGTCCAGCGGCAGGCGCTGGAACCAGGGGTCTTGGTCGATGGTCAGGCGCAGGGCCACCAGGCCGTGCACGCCTTCCCAGATGATTTGCGCCACGGTCTGGATTTCCTGCATGGGCACATCAAGGCCGCGTTCGCTGGCCATGGCCTGCACCAGGCCGCACAGCAGCGCGTAGGCGTCTTCGGAAAGGTTGCCGTATTCGATGCCTGCGTTCTCGATGGTGGTGAGCGGGCGCTGCTCCATGAACAGCAGCCGGTACTGCAGCGGGTGCGTCAGGCCGTGCTTGGCATAGGCCAGGGCCACGCGGCGCACACGCTCTGTGGCGCTGCCGCTGTCGCCAGCGGCCTCCAGCAGCAGGCGCGACAACTCGGTGAAGTCGCGTTTGAGCGCGTGGGAGATCAGCGTGGCCTTGTCGGGAAACAGCGAATAGACCATGGTGGTCGATGCGCCAATGGCATCGGCCACGGAGCGCATGGTCACGGCCTGCACCCCACCCTTGCGGATGAGGGTGCGCACAGCCGACAGCATAGCGCTGCGGCGGCGCTGCAGTTCACGGTCGCGCAACTGGGTGCTGCGCGGGCGGGGCTCACTGGCCCCGTCCTGGGGCTTGGGTGTACGGGCGGTCAAAGGGGCGTCTCCGGTAGGGCGTGTCTGGGCACGCTCACCGGGTAAGCATACAGCGTCCAACGCCCCGTGGCCCCCCGTGCCTCCCCCAGGTTCAGGCCGGTGCCGTGCTGCGGATCAGGTGGTCGAAGGCGCTCAGCGCGGCCGTGGCGCCCGCCCCCGCGGCAATGATGATCTGCTTGTAAGGCACCGTGGTGCAGTCGCCGGCGGCAAACACGCCGGGCACGCTGGTGTGGCCCTTGGCGTCCACCACGATCTCGCCGAACTTCGACAGCTCCACCGTGCCCTTGAGCCAGTCGGTGTTGGGCAGCAGGCCGATCTGCACGAAGATGCCTTCGAGCGGGATCTGCTTCACCTCGCCGCCCACGCGGTCCTTGTAGGTGATGCCGGTGACCTTGTGGCCGTCGCCGTTCACTTCGGTGGTCTGGGCGTTGACGATCACCTCCACGTTCGGCAGGCTCTTGAGCTTGCGCTGCAGCACGGCGTCGGCCTTCAATTCAGGCGCGAATTCGAGCACGGTGACATGCGCCACCACGCCCGCCAGGTCGATGGCGGCCTCGATGCCGGAGTTGCCGCCGCCGATCACCGCCACGCGCTTGCCCTTGAACAGCGGGCCGTCGCAGTGCGGGCAGTAGGTCACGCCCTTGGTGCGGTACTGCTCCTCGCCGGGCACGTTCATGTTGCGCCAGCGCGCGCCGGTGGACAGGATCACGGTCTTGCCGCGCAGGGTGGCGCCGCTTTCCAGCTCGACCTCGATCAGGCCGCCCTCGGTGGCAGCGGGCTTGAGTGCCTTGGCACGCTGCAGGTTCATGATGTCCACCTCGTAGTCGCGCACATGGCGCTCCAGCGCGGCGGCGAACTGCGGGCCTTCGGTCTTGCTGATGGAGATGTAGTTCTCGATGTCCACGGTGTCGAGCACCTGGCCGCCGAAGCGCTCGGCCGCCACGCCGGTGCGGATGCCCTTGCGCGCCGCGTACACGGCGGCAGCGGCGCCCGCGGGGCCACCGCCGACGATGAGCACATCGAACGCGTCCTTGGCGTTGAGCTTGGCAGCGTCCTTGGCGGCGGCGCCCTTGTCGATCTTGCCGACGATCTCGGCCAGCTCCATGCGGCCCTGGGCGAAGCGCTCGCCGTTGAGGAACACGGTGGGCACGCCCATGATTTCGCGCGCCTCGATCTCGCCCTGGAACAGGCCGCCGTCGATGGCGGTGTGGGTGATGCGCGGGTTGAGCGCACTCATGAGGTTGAGCGCCTGCACCACGTCGGGGCAGTTGTGGCAGCTCAGGGAGTAATAGGTCTCGAAGTGGAAGTCGCCGTCCAGCGCGCGGATCTGCTCCAGCAGGTCGGCCGCCTCCTTGGAGGGGTGGCCGCCCACATGCAACAGCGCCAGCACGAGGGAGGTGAATTCATGGCCCAGGGGCACGCCGGCGAAGCGCACGCCGCTGTCCACGCCGGGGTTGGTGATGAGGAACGAGGGCTTGCGCACGTCCAGGTCGTTCTTTTCGACCACGGTGATCTTGTCCGACTGGGCGCGGATGTCGTCCAGCAGCTCGCGCAGCTCGTTCGACGTGGCGCTGCCGTCCAGCGTGGCCACCAGTTCCACCGGGCGCTGCAGGCGCTCCAGGTAGGCTTTCAACTGGGCTTTGAGGTTGTCGTCGAGCATGGCAAAACTCCTGAAATGTCGATGTATGGGCGTAAAAAAGCCCGGGCGCCAGGCACCCGGGCGTCGTGGTCAGTGCGACTGACGGGGTGGCGATGCCTTAGATCTTGCCGACCAGGTCGAGCGAGGGGGCGATGGTCTTGGCACCTTCGTTCCACTTGGCGGGGCAGACTTCGCCAGGATGCGCTGCCGTGTACTGGGCTGCCTTGAGCTTGCGCAGGGTTTCCTTCACATCACGGGCGATTTCGTTGGAATGCACTTCCATGGTCTTGATCACGCCATCGGGGTTGATGATGAAGGTACCGCGCAGTGCCAGGCCTTCTTCAGCGATATGCACGTCAAAGGCGTTGGTCAGCTGGTGCGTGGGGTCGCCCACCAGGGGGAATTGGGCCTTGCCCACGGCGGGGGAGGTTTCGTGCCACACCTTGTGCGAGAAGTGGGTGTCGGTCGTGACGATGTACACCTCGGTGCCAGCCTTCTGGAACTCGGCGTAGTGTTCGGCGGCGTCTTCCACTTCGGTGGGGCAGTTGAAGGTGAAGGCGGCGGGCATGAAGATCACCACGGACCACTTGCCCTTGAAGGACTGTTCCGTCACCTCGATGAACTTGCCGTTGTGGAAAGCCTGGGTCTTGAAGGGCTGGACTTGGGTGTTGATCAGGGACATGGTTGCTTCCTTTGTAGAGAGGTTAGAACTGAACACAGGACGAAGTATGGCGCCACAGGCTGCATTTGACCAATCGATTGATTCGATTGTTTTGATGGTTTTTAACTATTTACAGCGACTCCGTGCGATCGATTGCCGCGCCCTACATGCAGCCCACGCAAAAATGGCATACGCTGCGTGTTTTTCAAGCCCCCTCAGCACCACAGGAGCCCACCATGAAAGGCGACCCCCAAGTCATTGCCCACCTGCAGGCCCAGCTCAAGAACGAGCTGACCGCCATCAACCAGTACTTCATGCACTACCGCATCCTGGAGCACTGGGGTTTTGGCAAGCTGGCCAAGAAGGAGCATGACGAATCCATCGGCGAAATGAAGCACGCCGACTGGCTGATGACCCGCATCCTGCAGCTCGACGGCCTGCCCAACCTGCAGGACCTGGGCAAGCTGCAGATCGGCGAAGACGTGCCCGAGATTCTGGCCTGCGACCTGCGTGCCGAACAAGGCGCCCAGGCCACCGTCAAGGCGGGCATGGCGCACTGCGAGGCAGTGCAGGACTATGTCTCACGCGACCTGCTGCAGCGCATCCTGAACGACACCGAAGCCCACATCGACTACCTGGAAACCCAGATCGACCTGATCGGCCGCGTGGGCGTGCAGAACTATCTGCAATCGCAAATGGGTGAGCAGGACTGAACCCTTTCTGCACCCTCTCAAGAAACGGGCTTCGGCCCGTTTTTTGTTGCGCGCGCGCCGCAGGTTTTTACCTCTTGTTTACACAAATGCGAATTTGTATCAATCGCAAGCGATAATGCACTGATATCGCCAGCCCGCAGCGCCCGGCCCACAGCGCCACTGCAGCCAGCCACTGTTGTGCAACCTGTCCGGAGCTTTGCCGATGCCGCGCCTGTCTTCGCGCCGCGCATGCCATGCTGGCCTGGGCCGCTCGCCCGCTAGGGCCGGGGCCTGGTCATGCGCGTGACCCACCCCCTTTGGCGCTACCGCCTGAATGTGGCTTCGCGCACCCTTGCCGCCACGGCGGGCGGATATGCCCTGGCGGCCGCCGTAGCAGCGGCACTGTCGTTGGTGCTGGCGCCTGCTCTGACGCGGGTCGATGCCGTGCTCACCGCCACCATGCTGGCCTGGTTTGTCTATGCAGGCGCTGCAGGCTGGGCCTTTTACGCGCGCAGCGCCTGGACGGCCTGGGCTGGCACCTTGCTGCCCGCGCTGGCCCTGGGCGCCCTGACCCTGGCGCTGCGCAACCCGGGAGCGGCGCCATGAGCCACCCCGCCGCCGCCGAGCGCGTAAGTCTGCGCCAGGCCATGGCCTGGCTGCACACCTGGTCAGGACTGGTGCTCGGCTGGTTGATGTTTGCCATCTTCCTGACCGGCAGCCTGAGCTTCTACCGCCAGGAAATCAGCCTGTGGATGCGCCCCGAACTGCTGGCTGGCTACAGCCCTGGCCAGCCGCCCTCTGCCCAGGCCCTGCAGGCAGCGCAGCGCACCGCAGCGCAGGCCGCGCAATGGAGCCTGCGCCTGCCCGACGAACGCGACCCCACGCTCACGCTTCAATGGCGCCCCAGTGGCGAACAGCAGCGTCCGCAAACCTTGCGCCTGCACCCGCAGACGGGCGAGGTGTTCACCCCGCGCGAGACCATGGGCGGCGACTTCTTCTACCGCTTCCACTTCGAACTGCGCACCGCCCAAAACGGCCGCTGGGTACTACAAGGGCGCTGGGTGGTGGGCGTGGCCACGCTGCTGATGTTCATTGCGCTGCTGTCGGGCATCGTCACGCACCGGCGCATCTTCAAGGACTTCTTCACCTTGCGCCCCGGCAAGAACGCCCAGCGCGCCTGGCTGGACGCGCACAACCTCAGCGGCGTGCTGGTGCTGCCCTTTTACTTGATGATCACTTTCAGCGGGTTGATGATCTTCCACAGCCTGTACCTGCCTGCGGGCATCGCAGCCGCCTATCCCGGCCCCAGCGGCAACGACGCCGCCCATTACTTCGCGCAGTTGCGCGGTGAGCCCACCGACCTGCGCCTGCGCCCCGAGCGCGACACGCCCGCCCCGCCGCTGGGTGAACTGGACCTGGCGCATTGGCTGGCAGTATCCACGCAGCGCAGCACCCACCCCATTGCCCTGCTGCAAGCCTACCGCAACCCGCAAGGCCAGCCCATGGTGGAGGCTGTGGTGACCGACCACGCGCGCCTGCAGTACCGCCCCGAGCGCCTGGTGTGGGACGCGCGCAGCGGCACGCTGGCGCACCACCTGGACGCCGCAGGCCCTGCCGTGCGCACCTACGGCGTGCTGTACGGGCTGCACATGGCGCGCTTTGCCGGGCCGGGGCTGCGGGCCTTGCTGTTGCTATTGGGCCTGCTGGGCTGCCTGATGATTGCCACCGGCCTGGTGCTGTGGACCGTCAAGCGCAGCACGCGGGCGCAGGCTGGCGCGCGCCGGGGCACAGCATCCCCTGGCACCCCCACCTTCCGCCCCTGGGGCGAGCGCCTGGTGGCAGCCACGAACATGGCCGCGCTGGGCGGCCTGCCGCTGGCCTGCGCTGCCTATCTGGCGGCCAACCGGCTGCTGCCCACCCAGTGGCCCGACCGGCCCGACGCCGAGCTGGCCTGCTTTTTTGCCGCCTGGGGGCTGGCGCTGGCCTGGGCACTGGGCAGCAGACTGCTGCGCCCCCACCTCTGGGGCTGGCCGGTGCTGATGGGCCTGGCGGGTGCGCTGTGGGCAGCCTTGCCGCTGATCAGTGCCTTCACCACGCCAGCCCACCTGGGCCGCACGCTGGCCCAAGGCGCCTGGCCCTGGGCTCTGGCCGACCTGGCCTTTGCCTGCACCGGCCTGGCCCTGCTGGGCGTGGCCCGCAAGCTGCGCCCAGCACCCGCGGCCCAAAGCGCCCCCCGCCCCCAAGGCACCGACCTGCCCCCTGCGCCCAGCGCAGCACCTGGAGGCTGAATCCATGGTCGCTGCATTTCTGTGGTGCTTTGCGGGCTGGTGCGCACTGGCTCTGGGCATGGACCGCCACCACCTCGACGTGTTTGGCACTCACGCCAGCGCCCGGCACCTGGCCTGGCTGAGGGCCTGCGGCTGGTTGGTGCTGCTGCTGTCGCTGGTCCTGGCATTGCAGGCACCGGGTGGGAACGCGCCGCCAGAACCTGCCTCACTGCGCGCCACGGCATGGGCCGTGCTGTGTTCGCTGGCGGCCTTGGCCGTCGCGGCCTGCCTGACCTGGAGGCCGCGCCACGCACCCACCCTGGCCCCGCTGGCCCTTGCAGTGGGCTTGCTGCTGCACGCCAGTCGCTGAGCACCTGCAACCCCTTTTGCGCGCCGGCCGGTGCAGGCACCGGCTGGGCAACGCCATGCCATCCCGCATTTTTTAGAGAGGAAAAACCATGCGATCCCCTTATGTCATTGCCTTGAACCCGCTGGCCGCCGCACTGCTGGCAGCCTTTGGCAGCGCCTGTGCGCAGGCCCAGACCCCGCCGCAAACGCTGGGCGAAGTGACCGTGCAGTCCAGCGCGCAGCAAGACGGCTACTCCCCCGCCGCCAGCACCACCGCCACCAAGGGCAGCGCCCCGCTGCGCGACGTGCCGCAGGCCGTAAACGTGGTGCCTGGCCAGTTGCTGCGCGACCAGGGTGCCCGCTCCATGGAAGACGCCTTGCGCAACGTGCCCGGCGTGGCCATGAGCCATGGCGACGGCCAGCGCGACCAGGTGGTGATCCGGGGCTTCACGGCGATTGCCGACCAGTTTGTGGACGGCGTACGCGACGACGCGCTGTACTTCCGCGACCTGGCCGACATCGAGCGCATCGAGGTGCTCAAAGGCCCGGCCGCCGTGCTCTACGGGCGCGGTTCTTCGGGCGGGCTGATCAACCGCGTCACCAAGAAACCGCACTGGAACCGCAGCGGCGGCGAAGCCACACTCTCGCTGGGCAGCCACGATCTGCGCCGCGCCAGCGCCGACATGAACCTGGTGGTGAACGACAACGCAGCCCTGCGCCTGAACGCTGCCATCGAGGATTCGGGCAGCTACCGCGACCAGCAGTTCGTCAAGCGCCACCACCTGGCGCCGTCCCTGGCGCTCAAGCTCGCCACCGACACGCAGCTGCTGCTGCAGTACACCCACGCGGCCGACAAGCGGCTCACCGACTTTGGCATTCCCGCGCTCAACGGCCGCCCGGTGAATGTGCCTGCGGGCACGTACTACGGCTCGTCCAACGCTGCCCAGGACGACACCACCGCCAGCAGCAACCAGGCCTTCACCGCCACGCTGAGCCACCGCTTCAACGACGCCTGGTCGGTGCGCAACATCACGCGCTGGTACGACTACGAACTCGACCGTTACAACACCCTGCCGGGCGGAACCACCGACCCCGCCACACGCACCGTGGGGCGCACGCGCTCCTTCATCCTGCGCGACGAAAGCGGCCTGTTCAACCAGACCGACCTGACCTGGCGCAACCAGCTCGGCGGCCTGCGCCAGGAATGGCTCATGGGCATGGAACTGGGCCAGCAGAAGAAGCGCTCCGAATCGGTCTCGGGCGGCGCCGACCGGGTGCCCCTGTTCAGCCCTCAGGGTCGCCCTGCGCCCATCATTCCCGCTGCCAACTACAACGCCGACAGCGCCATTCCCAGCCACACCACGCAGGACACCGCAGCCCTCTACTGGCAGAACCAGATCACCCTGGCCCCACAGTGGAAGGCCTTGGTGGGCGCGCGCTACGACGTGTTCGACCAGGACACCCGCTTCGAGCGCAAGCTGGCCACGCTCGCACGGACCGACAAGAAGTTCAGCCCCCGCGCGGGCCTGGTGTGGCAGCCCAGTGAAGCCGTGTCGTACTACGTTTCGTACAGCAAGTCCTTCCAGCCGTCGGCGGAGTCGTTCGCGCTGAGCAGCAGCAACACCGACAACGCGCCGGAGATCACCGAGAACAAGGAAATCGGCGTCAAGCTGGATCTGCTGGACGGCCAGCTCAACCTCACGGGCGCGCTGTTCAACCTGGAACGCAGCAACATCAAGAACACCGACCCCAGCAACCCCGCCCGCCAGATCAACGTGGGCGTGCAGCGCACCAACGGCCTGGAGCTCACCCTCAATGGCCGCCTGCCGGGACGCTGGGATGTGAGCGCGGGCTACGCCTTCCTGGACGGACGCATGGTCAAGTCGCTGGCGCGCGTGACCTCCACGCAATTGCCCACGCAATCGGTGGCCGTGCAGGGCAAGGTGCCCGCCCTCACACCGCGCAACTCCGCCTTCCTGTGGGCCATGAAGGACCTGGGCAACGGCCTGCGCGTGGGCGGCGGCCTGCAGCATGTGGGTGCGCGCTTCACCTCGGTGAGCAACCTGGTCACGCTACCGGCCTACACCACGCTGGATGCCGCCCTGCAATACACGCTGGGCGCCTGGGGCCTGGACGTGAACCTCAGGAACCTCACCAACCGCAAGTACTACGTGTCCAGCCACGGCAGCCACGACAACCTGATCCTGCCGGGCTCGCCACGCGCGCTGCAGGTCACGCTGCGGCGCCAGTTCTGAGACACGTCAAACCACTCAGCAAGAATAATCATTCTTATTTACAATGCCGTGCTGAGAGCGCAAGCCAGGGTTTTGCACAGCACAACGCCACGCACCACCGCCAGCGCAGGCCTATCGATTCAACCCACGCGCTGCGGTGCGCCTGGTTGCGAAAGGCGCTGGTGCACCCAACCCTGCCTACTGCCGCGCAGCCTTGCCCAAGGCGCGCTCGCAGACGCACGGCGGCGCCTGCGCCCGCAAGCGGGTGGTACGGGCGCACCATGCCATGCTTTCATCTGCCGCTCTGCGCCGCTGGAGCTGGGCCCACAAGTGGTCCAGCCTGGTTTGCACCATGTTCATGCTGCTGCTGTGCCTTACCGGCCTGCCGCTGATCTTTCACCACGAAATCGGCCACCTGCTGGGCACCGAGGTGGAGGCCCCGACCATGCCGGGCGACACCCCGCGCGCAAACCTGGATTCCGTGCTGGCCAAGGCCCAGGCCCTGTACCCAGAACGGGTGGTGCAGTTTGTTTCGCAGGCCGACGACGACAAGGTCTGGTTCGTCACCCTCACCCCCACGCCAGAGCCGACCAACGACTTCAAGTCTGTGGCCGTGGATGCGCGCAGCACCGACATCCTCTCGCGCAGGCCGGTGAACGAAGGCTTCATGTACGTGATGTTTCGCCTGCACGTGGATCTGTTTGCCGACCTGCCGGGCAAGCTGTTCCTGGGCCTGATGGGTCTGCTGCTGTTGGTGGCCATCGTGACCGGCGTGGTGCTGTACGCGCCCTTCATGCGCCGCCTGGCCTTTGGTGAGGTTCGGCGCACGCAGTCTCCCCGGCTGCGCTGGCTGGATCTGCACAACATGCTGGGCATCATCACCCTGGTGTGGGCCCTGGTGGTGGGCGCCACGGGCATGGTCAACACCTGGGCCGATCTGCTCGTCAAGTACTGGCAGTACGACCGTCTCTCCAGCCTGCTGGCACCTTACCAAGGCCAGCCCACCGTGCCCGCAGGCGAACGCGCCCCCATGCAGCGTGTGCTGGAAGCGGCGCAGGCACAGGCGCCCGGCATGAAGTTCGGCTTCATCGCCACGCCCGGAACGGCGTTCTCCAGCCCACACCACTACACCGTGTTCCTGCGCGGCACCACGCCGCTGACCTCGCGCCTGCTACAGCCGGTGCTGGTGGACGCCCGCAGCGCCGCGGTCACCGCTACCCCCGCCTTGCCCTGGTACCTGACGGCGCTGCTGGTGTCCCAGCCGCTGCACTTTGGCGATTACGGCGGCATGCCGATGAAGATTCTGTGGGCACTGCTGGACGTTGCCACCATCGTGGTGCTGGGCAGCGGCCTTTACCTCTGGCTGCGCAAGGGCGCGGCGGCGGCGCGCAGCACCCCGGTGCCCAGCACCGCCCTGCCCGCCACGGAATCGCTGGAGGGCCACCCATGAAAGCCGCCGCTGCACACCGCGCGCACCGCACCTGGCCGGGCCCCATCGCCATGGGCCTGCTGACCTCGACCGGACTGGCCACCGCCCTGGTGTCCGACACCTGGGGCGACTTGTGGTCCTGGGTGGGGCTGGGCCTTCCAACGCTGGCCATGGCCTGGTTTGCCTGGCGGCCCAAGCCCTCTTCGCACCCACAGCCCTCAACACAGGAAAAACAAACCAAATAGGCTTCTAGCGCTTTATATATAAGCGCAAGCAGCTATTGTTTTTATAGCATTTCTTGATTTTTTAGCCCCCCAAAGGAAACACACCATGCATCTCACACCCCGCCGCACCCGCCTTGGCGTCACCCTGTTGGCCTTGTGCGCCAGCGCCGCGCACGCCCACCAAGTGTGGATTGAAAACACCGACGGCCAGGCCCGCCTGCGCTTTGGCGAATACCACATGAACCTGCGCGAGACCTCACCGGGTGCGCTGGACAAGTTCCTGGCCGCCCCCACGCTGGAGCAGCGCAGCAGCGCGGGCAGCACGCAGTTGCCCAGCACGCTGGGCAAGGACGCCTTTGTGGCCAGCGCGCAGGCCGACGCGCAGAGCCTGTTCGCCACAGCCGCCTACCCGGTGATCGACCGCAGCAAGCGCAACCTGCCCGCCCTGCTGTGGGTGCCCGCTGCACGCTGGGTGGCCCACGCCAGCCAGGCGGTCGAGCCCCGCCCCCAGGCGCTGGACCTAGTGCCCACGGGCAAACCCGGCGAGTTCAAGGCCTTGTTCAACGGCACGCCGCTGGCCAAGGTGGCAGTGGAGATGGTGGCGCCTTCGGGCTGGTCGCGCAGCCAGAACAGCGCCGAAGACGGCACCGTGACCTTTGCCCTGCCCTGGAAGGGCCAATATGTGGCCGAGGTCAAGCACACCGACAAATCGGCAGGCGAAGCACAGGGCAAGCCCTATGCCGAGGCGAGCTATGTGACCACGCTGAGCTTTGTGCAAAGGGACGGCCTGGACTCGCCAGCACTGCCCGAGCCGCCCACCAAGAGCCATTGATTGGCCCACTGCGCACCTCTTTCATTGCCTTGCCAACTTCTTCTCACCATGCCAACACGACGCACCTCTTTCCCCTTTCCGCTAGCCCCACTGGGCACCGCCATCGCCCTGCTGCTCGCCCCATCCGCCTGGGCGCAGCAAGGTAACTCAGCGGACACTGCACTGCCCACCGTCACGGTCAAGACCGCGCCCACATCCGACACGGTGGTGACCCAGAACCAATCGGCCACCGTGGGCAAAAGCCCCGCAACGGTGCATGAAACACCGTTTGCCATGTCCGTCATCCGCGTGGAGCAGATGCGCGAAGCGGGCGCCAAGACGGTGGAGGACACCTTGCTCTACAGCGCTGGCGTGTACGCCGGGCGCTATGGCTTTGACACGCGGGGCGACTGGGCAGCGGTGCGTGGCCTGTCGCCGTCGATGTACCAGGACGGCCTGCGCAGCCTGTTCGGTTACTACAACAACGTGCGCCCGGAGATCTACACGCTGGAGAGCGTCGAGGTGCTCAAGGGCCCGTCTTCGGCTCTGTACGGCCAGGCAGAACTGGGTGGCATCGTCAACGTGGTGAGCAAGCAGCCCCAGAAGGCCCCTTCCCGCGAAATCGAGTTGCAACTGGGCTCGCACAACCGCAGGCAACTGGCAGCCGACTTCACCGGGCCGCTGAACGCGGACCAGACCCTGCTCTACCGCCTGGTGGCACTGGGTCGCAAGAGCAGCACGCAGGTGGATTACGTCAACGACGACGCGCTGGTGCTGATGCCATCGCTCCAGTGGCAGCCCCATGCCGACACGCGTGTCAGCGCCAGTTTGGTGCACCAGCAAAATGACTCCAAGGTGTCCTCGCAGTTTCTGCCCTACCAGGGCACGCTGGGAGCGGCACCGCTGGGCACCATCCCCAGCAACCGCTTTGCCGGAGAGCCCGATTGGGACCGTTACGAGACGCGCAAGAACGAACTGAGCCTGAACTGGGACCAGCGCCTGACACCCGCCTGGAAGTTGGTCGGCGCGCTGCGCAAGACCCAGTCCTCCAGCGTCACGCGCGAGATCTACACCTCCGTGGGCCCCATCCCCACGGCGGCGGGCAACATCTCGCGCACCGTGCACGCGGCAGACCGCAAGACCGATGTTCTGGGCACCGACCTGCGGCTGGAAGGCACGCTGCAGGCAGGCCCCATCCAGCACCAGGTGGGTGTGGGCGTGGACTACCAAAATGCCCTGTGGGAGGAGTTCAACTACTTCAGCCAGTCGGGCGTGGGCAGCTTCAACGTGTACAACCCGGTGTATGGGTCGGTGGGCGCGCTGAACCTCTCCCGCCTGCCCCTGGCCGATCGCCCGGACAACAAGATCGTTCAAACCGGCATCTATGCCACCGACCACATCACCTGGGGCCCCTGGATCGTCTCGGGCGCCGTACGGCACGATCAGGCGCGCAACCAGGTGCTCAACCTCGCTACCCCCAACACCGTGGTCAAAAACACGGCCACCACAGGCCGCCTGGGCCTGATGTATCAGTTTGCCGCAGGCCTGGCACCCTATGCCAGCCTGTCCAACTCCTTTGTGCCCAACCTGGGAACGGACGGCACGGCCGCTGCCAGCTACCTCAAGCCCACGACCGGCATGCAGAAGGAAATTGGCCTGAAGTACCTGGCGCCCAACGGCAAAACCTCTGCAGCCCTCGCCTGGTTCGACATCGAGCAAAAAAACCGCGTGGTGGACGGAAGCACCCCCGGCGGGCGCGAGCAGATCGGAGCGGCCATCCAGGGATGGGAGCTCGAGGCACGCCACCGCACCGGCGCCTGGGACCTGCTGGCCAACTACACCCGGATGGACGCCGTGAACCCGGCCACCGGCAAGCGCCTGAGCGCCATTGCCGAAGCCACGGCCTCGGCATGGGTCGAATACCACTTCGCTGGCGGCTGGCGCGTGGGCCTGGGCGGGCGCTACATCGGCGACCTCACCGGCAATGGCGGCGCGCCCGTGGTTCCCTCTGTGGCACTGTACGACGCCATGGTCGGCTACGCCACCGGGAACTGGGATTTCCGGCTCAACATCAAGAATCTTGCGGACAAACAGTACGTCTCGTGGTGCCGCGGCCCCAACATGGATTGCGGGTACGGCGAACGGCTGAACGCGTCGCTCACCGCGCGCTACCGGTTCTGAGCGCTGTGACGCAGGGCCGAAGGTGGGCGGTATTGGGCGTATCTTCCAGCACCAGGGTGCCGGTCAGCAGCAGAAAAAGCACTACCGCAGCAGCCAGCCAGTGAACCGCCATCTGGCCTGCGGCATACCGGAAAGATGTCATCGTGACTCCTGTGGGTTGCGAAGGGAAACCTGGGCATCCTGCCGGGGTGCGTGGTCACCCGCCATCGCAGCGCCCAGCGCCACGGTGTCCAGCAAGCGCTGTGCCTGTGCGGCAGCCAGGTTGCTGCGCGCCTGCAGCAGCACCTGATCCGCCACCAGCAGTTGCACGGGGCTGGCGGCGCCTGCCCTGTGCTGGCTCACGACCACACGGTGTTGCTCCTGGGCGGCCTGGGCGCTGCGCGCCAGGGCCGCCAGGGTCTGCGCATCCTGCTCCACGGCGCTGAGCGCGTCGGCCACGTTGCGCAGCGCCTCGAGCACCACGCGCTGATAGCTGGCGGTGGCGGCCTCCAGCGCGGCCTGCGCTGCGCGCCGCTCTGCAGGCAGGCTGGCATTGAACAGGGGCTGGCTGATCTGACCCAGCACGCTCCAGACCGCTGCGCCGCCACCGAACAGGGCGGACGTCGTCAGAGCCTGGCTGCCCAGGCTGGCGCTCAGGGTGAACTGGGGGTATTGCCGCGCGATGGCAACGCCCAGATCGCCATGTGCGGCCCGCAGCGCCGCTTCGGCCGCCTGGATGTCGGGCCGGCGGCGTGCCCACTCGGAAGGCACGGTGACCGGCAGGCGCTCAGGCAAGCGGAAGTCTTCCAGTGTGAAGACCGGCACACCCTGCCCCGGGGGGCGTCCGGCCAGCACCGCCAGCAGGTGCTCGGTCTGCTGCAATTGCTTGCGCAAGGGGGGCAGCGCGGCGCGGGTCTGCTCGGCCTGGGCCGTGAGGGCGCTCACTTCGTCGGGGGCCGCATGGCCCAGGCGCGTACGCACCTGGGCAAGATCGACCAGGGATTGCTGGGTGCGCAGGATCGCCGACAGCGATTCGATCTGGGCCGCCAGCCGGGCGCGTGTGATGGCGGCAGTGGCCAGGTTGGCCGCCAGGGCGTGGCGCGCCGCTGCCAGCTCATGTTGCCGCACATCGGCGCGTGCTGCCGCTGCGCGCAGGCTGCTGTCGATGCCACCACCCATATCGAAGCGGTAGCGCACGCCCACGCTGGCACCATACAGGCTGAACTCGCGCGTATCGCCTGCCAGACCCTGGGCGCTGGGGCTGATCTGCTGGCGCTGCGCGCCCAGGCCCAGATCCAACTGGGGCAGTTGCGTGGCGCCAGCCTGGGCAGCGTACAACTCGCGCGACTGGGTCAGCACGGCCTGGGCTGCGGCCAGTGTGGGGCTGGCGTTCAGGGCCTCGTCCACCAGTGCATCGAGTGCGCCGCAGCCCAGTGCCCTCCACCATGCGCCCTCCACGGCGCCCTCCACCCATTGCTGCGCCAGCCCATGCAGAACTGGGGCCGATGCGGTGGGAATGGCCAGCGGACTGACGGTATAGCCCGCCACTGAGGGCGGCGGCGGGGCCTCGTAGGGCGGCGCCGATGCGCAACCGGCCAGCGCCAGCGCAGCTGTCAGTGCCCCCAGGGCAGAACGGAGGGGTTGTTGCATGGGCCTAAGTCCTTGTGGATGCGCAGGGAGCGTCATGCGGCTTCGATGCTGCGGCCTTCGCCCGCTTCTTCGTGCGTGACGCCGTCACGGATGTGGTAAATCCGCCGGAATATAGGGATGATTTTTTCGTCGTGCGTGACCACGATGACGGCCGTCTGGTAGCGCTGCGCCATGTCGTTGAGGATGCGCACCACGGCCATCGCGCGCTCGCTGTCCAGCGGTGCCGTGGGCTCGTCGGCCAGGATCACCGGCGGGTGGTTGACCAGGCCACGCGCAATGGCCACGCGCTGCTGCTCGCCCCCGGAAAGCTGCGAGGGCATGGCCTTGGCACGGTGCTGCACGTCCAGCGCCGTGAGCAGTTCCAGCGCGCGCGAGCGCGCATGGGCGTTGGGCATGCCCGCCAGCATGGGCAGCAGCGCGACGTTGTCGGTCACGTCCAGAAAAGGGATCAGGTACGGTGCCTGGAAGACAAAGCCGATGCGGTCGCGCCGCAGGGCCCGCAGGTCGTCCACCTTCCAGCCCTCGTCGTAGATGACCTCCTGGCCCAGCGTCATACGCCCGGCGGTGGGGTCGATCACGGCGCCCAGGCATTTGAGCAGCGTGCTCTTGCCCGAGCCCGAAGGGCCGATGAGGCCCACCACTTCGCCCGGAGCGACCTGCATGTTTACGCCCTTGAGCGCATCCACCGCCGTGTCCCCGCTGCCGTAGCGCTTGCGCAGGCCTTCGATGCGGATGCCGTTGCCGTTCATGTCATCCCCCAATGGCCTCGGCCGGGTCCACGCGCAAGGCCATGCGGATGGCGATCACGCTGGCGAGCGCGCAAATCACCAGCACGATGGCCAGCCCGGCCAGCGAATCCTGCGGCACCAGCAACACGTATTTGGGAAACAGTGGCGCAGCAAAGGTGGCCGTGATCTTGCCCACCGCAAACCCGATGAGCCCCAGCGCCAGGGCCTGCTGAAGAATCATGGAGGCAATGGTGCGGTTGCGCGTGCCGATCAGCTTGAGCACCGCGATCTCGCGGATCTTGTCCATGGTCAGGGTGTAGATGATGAAGGCCACGATGGCCGCACTGACCGCCGCCAGGATGACCAAAAACATGCCGATCTGCTTGGCCGAGGTGGCGATGAGCTTGCCGATCAGGATGCCTTCCATCTCGGCGCGGGTATAGACCGTCAGGCGCTTCCAGCGGCGCACGGCATCGGCCACCTCGTCGGCATGGGCGCCGGGAAGCAAGCGAACGAGTACGGCGTTCACGGTGTTGCTGCTTGTCTGCGATGCCTGGATGGCCGACAACAGACCCGGCACGCCCGGCCGGTTGAATGCCGGGTTGGCAGCAGTGCGCTGGCGGTTCTGCACAATGGCGTCGTTGTCCTTGAGGAACTGGGCTTCCTGCGCATCCTTCAGGGGGATGAACACCATGGGGTCGCCGCTGGAGGAGACCATGCGGCGCGTCAGGCCGACAACGGTGTAGCTGTTGCGGCGAATGCGCAGCGTGTCGCCCAGCCGAAAGCCCGTAGCCACATCGGCCATGGCCTCGTAATGGCCACGCGTGACGCGTCGCCCCGCCACCAGCGCCGGTGGCCAGCCCGGCGAGCCCCAGGCATCGCCCGGCACAATGCCCACCACCATCGCGCGCACGTCCCGTCCCCCCTGGCGCACCTGCATGGTGAGGTAGGTCACATTGGCTGCCTCGGCCACCCCAGGCATGGCACGCAGGGCGCGCTCGGTGTCGTCCGGAATGCTCGACGGCTCGGCATAGGGGCCCAGCGTGTCACGCTGCACCACCCAGAGATCGGCGCCGCTGTTGTCCAGCAAGGCCTTGCCATCGTCCACCATGCCACGGTACACGCCTGCCATCACCAAGGTCACGCCCAGCAACAGGCCCAGGCCCAGGCCGGTGAAAACGAACTTGCCCCAGGCGTGGGCAATGTCGCGCCCCGCCAGGCTGATCACGAGGACACTCCAGGGATGCGCTCGACCACATGGATGCGCGAACGTGCGGTCAGCGCCTTTTCGCTGTAGAGCACGATGGAGTCACCGGGCGCAAGCCCCTTGAGCACCTGCACCCGCCCCTCCAGATCCGAACGCCCCAGCACCACCGGCACAAAGTCCAGGCGGTCACCCTGGGCCACCCATACGCCGATCTGCGTGCCCTGGCGCTGCACGGCGGCATTGGGAACGACAGGCCCCTGCGCCAGTTCGGGCAGATCCACCGTCACCTCGGCGCGTTCGCCAATGGGCGGCAGGGGCTGCGGCACCGTGGAAAAAACCACCTTGGCCAGCAGCTCCTCGGTCACCGCGTCGGCACGCGGCTCCAGGCGCAGCACCTGCCCAGCCAAGGTCTGCGCCCGGCGCGAGCGCAACGCCACCTGCGCGGGCTGCTGCGCCGCCAGGCCTGCGGCACTGACCTGGTCAAAGCGCGTGTTGACCCAGAGCGATGTCGGATCGACCACCTCGACGACCATCTGTCCAGCCACGAGGGTGGTGCCGGGCTCGGCGTCGCGCGCGGTAACCAGGCCGTCCACCGGCGACACCAGGCGCAGACTGGCGCGCTGCGTGCGCAGTGCCTGCAGATCGGACTGGGCGCGGGCCTGGTCTTCGCGTGCCGCCGCCAGTGCCGCACTGGCCAACTGCAAGTCCTGGCGGCGTGCGGCCAACAATTCCTCGCTGGTGGCCTTTTCGGCAAAAAGTTGCTCGTAGCGCCGGGCCTGCTGCTGGGCAAAAGCATGGCGCGCCGTGGTGTCGGCCACGGCGGCGGCGGCGCGCTGCACCTGCGCCTGCTGCGAGCGCAGGCGGTCGTCGCTGTCCACGGGGTCCATTTCGCCCAGCACCTGACCGGCCTTGACGGTATCGCCCACCTGCACCGACAGGCGCAGCAGGCGCCCCGGCGCCACCGGCCCCAGGCGGTACAGCTGGCGCGCCTCGACCGTGCCCACGCCAAACAGGGACGGGCGCAACGCCTTCGACTCCACCTGCACCACCGTGACGGCCACAGGCGCCAGGGGCCCGGAACGCAGGGCCACATAGCCCAGAACGAAGGCCAGCGGCACCAGCACGGCCAGGATGGACAAAGCGCGACGGCTCAGCGGGAGCTTGCTCATGGTGTACCTCGGGAAATGCCACGCAGATAGGTGGCGAACACTCCGGGCGCGTTGCGCTGAATGGCCTGCACATCCCCCGCAAACAAGGCCTGGATGACGAGGCCCTGGATGGAGCCGACAAACAGGGTGGCGGCAGCCTCGATGTCCAGGTGCGCATCCAGCTCGCCGCTGTCCCGACCGCGCTCCAGCAAGGTGCGCAGGCGCTCGGCATATTCGCGCAGCAGTGCGGCCACCAAGCGCTTGGGCGTGGTCGAACCGGCCCGCTGAAGTTCCCCGAACAACAGGCGCGGTACGCCCGGATGCTCGCTCACGAACGCGGTGTGCGCCATGAACATGGCCTGCAAGGCGCTGCCGGCGCTCGGCGCCCCCAGCACCACGGCGTCTATGCGGGACATGAGCCGCTGGGCCACCCACTGCACCACCGACTCCAGAATGGCGTCCTTGGTGGGAAAGTGCTTGAACAGTGCCCCCTGGGTCACCCCCATGTGCTGCGCAATCGTGGTGGTCGTGATCTCACCGGGCGCGTGGTTGGCCGCCAGTTCAATCACCGCCTCGACGGTGGCGGCACGCCTATCGTCCGCCGAAAGGTATTTGCTGCGTGTGCTCATTGCAAAAGTAAGTAACTTATTACTATCTTATGAAGCGCGTTTCATCCTGTCAACGCCAAATCCGGTGACCCTATGCTCAGGGTGGTCAGCGCCCGCTGCCGCCCATGTCACAAAGGCACAGGCTGCGTCGTCTTGGAGGTATGAACACACCTCCACCCCTGACACTGCCCGCACAGCCCCCGCTGGGCCACACTCCCGCCACCCCCTGGCACCGGCGCCTGCACCGCCTGGGCGCCCGCGTTCTGGTGGCTTTCGTGCTGCTGCACCTGCTCAACCACCTGACCGCTCTGGGCGGAGTGGCCACCCACCAACAGGTGCTGGAGGTGCTCCGATGGATTTACCGCCACCCGTGGGTGGAACCTGTGCTGCTGTTGGCCGTGCTGAGCCAGGCGGCCTCGGGCAGCCGCGCTGCCTGGGGTGCCTGGCGCGCGCCCAAGCGGCTGGGGACGGTGGAGCGCATCCAGGTGCTCTCCGGCCTGGTGCTGGGGAGTTTTCTGTCCATCCATGTCAGCGCAGTGCTGGCAGGACGCTGGCTGCAGGGCCTGGACACCAACTTCCACTTTGCGGCGGCGGGTCTGCATATCGCGCCCTTCGGGTGGTTTTTTGCCCCGTACTACTTTGTGGGCGTGAGCGCGCTGGGCATCCACCTGGCCTGCGCGCTGTGGTGGCGGCTCGCACACCGCACGGCGGCGCAGCAACGCCGCGCGGCCTGTGCAGTGGCGGTGGCGGGCATGGCGTGTGCCGCAGTGCTGGTGGCGCTGCTGGCGGGCTGGGTGGTGCCGGTGCAGGTGCCATCCGCCTACCGGGCAAGCTTTGGGGTGTAATCCGCCATGCCCCGCGACTTTGAAGCCCACCGCCCCCGCCTGCGCGCGCTGGCCTACCGCATGCTCGGTTCACGCAGCGAGGCCGAAGACGTGGTGCAGGACGCCTGGCTGCGCTGGCAGGCTGCCGACCAGGCCCAGGTGGAGGACCCGCTGGCCTACCTGTGCCGCGCGACCACACACCTGTGCCTGGACCTGCTACAAAGCGCCCGCGCGCGCCGTGAACAGTACGTGGGACTGTGGCTGCCCGAGCCCATCGTGGACGAGGCGCACCACAGCTACGGCGCACCCAACCCCGAGACCGTGCTGGGCCACTACCAGCAACTGAGCCTGGGGTTCATGTGGGCGCTGCAGCAGCTCAGCCCGCTGGAGCGCGCCGCCTTTGTGCTGCACGATGTGTTCGAGCAACCCTTCGATGAGGTGGCGCAAACCTTGGGGCGCAGCAGTGCTGCATGCCGCCAGTTGTCCAGCCGTGCACGCAAGCAATTGCAGGCGCAGGGCTACGGTGCAGAAGACACTGCCGCAGCACCTGCGGACACCCGCATGCAGGCCCTGCTGGAAGCCTTTGCACAGGCCCTGGCCAGCGGCGAGTTGGGGGCCCTGGCAGAGTTGCTGACACAGGACGTGCGCCTGTGCAGCGACGGCGGCGGCGTGGTCTGTGCGATACCGGCGCCGCTGCTCGGGCGCGATCGCGTGGCACAGGCCCTGGTGGCGTTTGCCCGTACCTGGCAGCGCGATGCCGGTGCCCAGGCGCTGCACCCCGCATGGGTGAACGGCGCCCCAGGCGCCTTGCTGTGGAATGCCCAGGGCGTGCTGGAACAGGCCTGCGCCCTGGAATGGGACACCCAGGGCCGGGTGCGTGGCATTTACTTCCAGCGCAACCCGCAGAAGCTGGCCGCCCTCACGACCACACCGGCACCAGGAAGTCGCGGCTGACGCCCGCGCCCAGGTCGTTGACGCGGTCCAGAAACTGCGTCAGGAACGCGTGCAGGCCCGTGGCCAGGATTTCATCGATGCGGCCGTACTGCAGATCGGCCAGCAGACGCCCGGCGCGGCGCTGTGTCTCTGCCGAATGGTCGTTGGACACCTGGGCCAGGTTGTCCACGACCTCGCGCAGGCTGGCGTGCAGCGAGCGCGGCATGTCCCTGCGCAGAATGAGCAGTTCGGCCACGCGGTCGGGGCTGATGGCGTCGCGGTACACCTTGCGATAGACCTCGAACGCCGAGACGCTGCGCAGCACGGCACTCCAGTGGTAGAAGTCCGCCTCGTGCTCGCGCGCGGGGGCCAAGCCATGGAATTCGGACTCCACGGCATGGAACTTCACGTCCAGCAGACGCGCAGTATTGTCGGCACGCTCCAGGAAAGTGCCCAGGCGCAGGAAGTGGAAGGCCTCGTCCTGCAGCATGGTGCCCAGCGTCACACCGCGCGAGAGGTGCGAACGGTACTTGACCCACTCGAAGAACTGGCCCGGATCGCGCTCGAAGGCGCCCTCGGCCAGCATGCGGTTGACCTCCAGCCAGGTCTGGTTCTGCGTCTCCCACACCTCGCTGGTGAGCGTGCCGCGCACGGCACGGGCATTCTCGCGGGCGGCGCGCAGGCAGGAGAGGATGGACGAGGGGTTGGAGCCGTCGCGCACCATGAAGTGCAGCACCCCGTCGCGCGTAACGGTGCCGTGGCGCGCGGTGTAGGCGGGGATCAACTCGCTGATCGAGAGCATGCCCAGCCAGCCCTCCTGGGCGCGCTCGGCCGACTGAGGCAGCAGCGCGGTCTCATGGACCACGTTCAACATCCGGGCGGTGTTCTCCGCTCTTTCTGTGTAACGCGACATCCAGAACAGATGGTCAGCGGTGCGGCTCAGCATGGCGTGCTCCCTTCTTCCTGCAACACCCAGGTGTCCTTGGTACCCCCGCCCTGCGAGGAGTTGACGACGAGCGAGCCCTCCTTGAGCGCCACGC
This sequence comes from Simplicispira sedimenti, assembly GCF_022760965.1. NCBI lineage: Bacteria > Pseudomonadati > Pseudomonadota > Betaproteobacteria > Burkholderiales > Comamonadaceae > Simplicispira > Simplicispira sedimenti. The sequence goes on along the minus strand of NZ_JAKVIJ010000013.1, from coordinate 44,487 downwards.
GCGTGAGGCCGCCCGCCACCATCTGCACCTTGGTGCCTGACAGCACAAAGGGCCGCAGGTCGATGTGGCGCGGCGCCAGGCCGCTGTCCACGAAGGTGGGGCAGCTCGACAGGCTCAGCGTGGGCTGCGCGATGTAGCGCGCCGGGTCGGCCACCAGAGCGCGGCGGAAATCCTCGATCTCGGCGCGCGTCGCGGCCGGGCCGATGAGCATGCCGTAGCCCCCGGCGCCGTGCACTTCCTTGACCACCAGTTCGCCAAGGTGGGCCAGCACGTACTGCAGGTCTTCGGGCTTGCGGCACATCCAGGTGGGCACGTTGTGCAGGAGGGGCTCTTCGCCCAGGTAGAAGCGGATCATCTCGGGCACGTAGGGATAGACCGATTTGTCGTCCGCCACGCCCGTGCCCACGGCGTTGCACAGGGCCACGTTGCCCGCACGGTAGGCGCGCATCAGCCCGGCGCAGCCCAGGGTGGAGCCGCTGCGGAAAACCTGCGGATCGAGGAAGTCGTCGTCCACGCGGCGGTAGATCACGTCCACGCGCCGCAGGCCGCGCGTGGTGCGCATGTAGATGAAATCGTCCTGCTCCACCAGGTCCAGCCCTTCCACCAATTCGACGCCCATTTGCTGGGCGAGGAAGGCGTGCTCGAAGTACGCGCTGTTGTACATGCCCGGCGTGAGCACCACCACCGTGGGCGCCGCAGCGGCAGCGGGCGGCGCCATGGCGCGCAGGGTTTCCAGCAACAGGTCGGGGTAATGGGCCACGGGCGCAACGGCGTGCTGGCTGAACAGTTCGGGGAACAGCCGCATCATCATCTTGCGGTTTTCCAGCATGTAGCTCACGCCGCTGGGCACGCGCAGGTTGTCTTCCAGCACGTAGTACTGGCCTTCGCCCTGGGCGTTGGCGGCACGCACGATGTCGATGCCCGCAATGTGCGCGTACACACCGTGGGGCACGGGCGCACCCTGCATCTGCGTGCGGTACTGGGCGTTGTGCAGCACCAGCTCGGCGGGCACGATGCCTGCACGCAGAATGTCCTGACCGTGGTACAGGTCGTGCAAAAAGCGGTTGAGCGCCGTCACGCGCTGCACCAGGCCGCGCTCCATCCAGGCCCATTCAGCCGCAGGGATGATGCGTGGCACCAGGTCAAACGGAATGAGGCGCTCGCTGCCCACGCCCTCCTCATCCTTGTCGCCGTACACGGCAAAGGTGATGCCCACGCGCCGGAAGATCATCTCCGCCTCGGCGCGGCGGGACTGCATGGACTGCGCGGGCTGCTGCGCCAGCCAGTGCGCGTAGCGCTTGTAGTGCTCACGCACATCACTGCCGTCGAACGGCAGCAGGGCGTACATCTCGTCGAACTTGGACATGGGCCTGGCCCCTCCTTGCCAGCAGGATAGCAAGTTGCGGGCCACAGGATAGAGAACACCCCCCTGCGTCGCTTCGCGCCTTCCCCCCTCTCTCGAATCGCTGCGCGATTCGGGAGGGGGGACGCTCCCAGCGCGGCGGGGCGGCCCTTGCGCGGGAGCCCTGGCCGGGCCACGCCCCGTGCATGCGATCGAGGATGTAGAACACACCCCTTATCGCCTTCGGAGCCCCCTCTCCCACCAGGGGAGAGGGGGTCACACCTCCCCTCCCCCCTCGCGGGGGAGGGGTCGGGGGAGAGGGGGGACGTTCCCGGCGCGGCGGGGCGGCCCTTGCGCGGGAGCACTGGCGGGGGGCCGCCTATATAGGCAGCGTCGGGGACTACCAGCGGTGCTGCCAGTAGCGCGGGCGCTCTTGGCGCTCGCAGCGCACCTCGGCGGGCTGGCGCGACGCCCAGAGCGCCGCACCGCAACGCGCCGACTCCACCACGGCAATGCCGCGCGCCTGCAGGCGTGCCAGCACTTCAGGGGCCGGGTGCCCAAAGCGGCTGCGGTAGGCGGCCTGCACCAACGCGGTGCGCGGCTGCACGGCATCGAGGAAGGCGGGGCTCGACGAGGTCTTGCTGCCGTGGTGGGGCAGCAGCAGCACGTCAGCCTGCAGTGGCGCTGCCTGGGCCACCAGCAGTTGTTCCTGCGCGGCCTCGATGTCGCCCGCCAGCAGCGCCACGGCGCCGCCCGCACTGCGCACGCGCAGCACGCAACTGAGGGCGTTGCTGCGCGCCGGTCTGGTGCCTTCAGGCGGGCTGGCGGCAGGCGGGTGCAGCAGCTCGAACTGCACGCCATCCCAGGTCCACTGCTGGCCTGCCACGCAGGGGCTGATTTCGCCCAGGACCTGCAGCGCGGCATCACCGGCCACAGAGCCCACCAGTCGCGTTTGGGGTTGCTGCGCCCGCACGGCGGCGGCGCCCCCGGTGTGGTCGCTGTCGCGGTGGCTGAGCATGATCAGGTCCAGCCGCTCGCCCTGTGCGCGCAGCAAGGGCACCAGTACGCGGTCGCCCGCATCGCTGTCCAGGCTGTAGCGCGGGCCGGTGTCGTACAGCAGGCTGTGCGTGGCCGTGCGCAGCAGCACCGCATTGCCCTGGCCTACGTCGGCAGCCAGCAGATCGAACTGCCCCTCCAGCGGACGCGCAGGCTGCCACAGCAGCACCGGCAGCAACAAAGGCAGCCCCAACAGGCGCAGCGCCCAAGGCAGTCGCAGCACCATCCACAAGCCGCCCAGCACCGCCGCCACGCCCACCCCCCAGGGCGCCACAGGCAACCACAGCGATGCCGCTGGCCACGCCGCAAGCCACTGCAAAACCGCCACCAAACCCTGCACCGCCCACAGTGCGGCCTGCCACAGCGGCGCCCACAGCACCCCGGCCAAGGCCAGCGGCGTAACCACCAGCGTGACCCACGGTATGGCCAGCAGGTTGGCCACCATGCCTACCAGCGACACCTGCCCAAAGAACAGCAGGCCCAGCGGCGTGAGCACAAGCGTCACCACGGCCTGCTGGCGCAGCATTGCAACAAAATGGCCTTTAACACCCGTGGAATAAGCGCCAAAAGCTATCAAATTGCTAGCAAACAATGCCGTAACCGCTACAAAGCTGAGCCAGAACCCCGGCTGCAGCAAGGCCCAGGGGTCGGCCAGCGCCACCACCGCGCAAGCCAGCAACCACACCTGCGGCCAGGGCCAGCGCCGCCCCGACAGGCGCAGCAGCACCACTGTGGCCAGCATGGCCACCGTGCGCTGCGCGGGCACACCCCAGCCGCTGAACAGCGCGTACAGCCCCGCCAGCAGCAAGCCGCCCACCAGCGCCGCCGAGGGTGCAGGCCACGCCAGGCACAGGCGCTGCGAGCGGCGCCAGGCAGCACCCACCGCCGCAGCGGCGAGCCAGGCAAACAGCGTGATGTGCAGGCCCGAGATGCTCATCAGGTGCGACACGCCGGTGGTGCGGAACAGATCCCACTCGCTGCGCTCGATGGCGCGCTGATCCCCGGTGACCAAGGCCGCCACCACACCCGCCAGGCGCTGCTGCTGCGCATCGGTGGCGTCGGGGGCCAGGTAGTCAAAAATGGCGTCACGCACCGCCTGGCGCACGCGTTCCACCGGGTGGCGCCAGGTGTGCGCCAGGCGCTGCGGCACCTCGTCGCGCGGGCCTGCGCGCACGTAGCCGGTGGCGCCCACGCCCTGCTCCCACAACCACAGCTCGTAGTCAAACCCCTGCGGGTTGCGCGCGCCATGGGGCTGCTTGAGGCGCACCGTGAGCGCCCAGCGCTCGCCCGCACGCAGGTCGCCGCTCAGGCGCTGCGGCTGCGCGCTGTCGGCCGACTCCTGCAGCACGCCGTGGTACCAGCCCAGGTCCACCCGCGCGGGCAGGCGCACGGGCTGACCGTTGAACGTGGCGGACTCGACCGCCACGCGCAGGCGCACCCCGTTGGACGTGGGCTGGGGCATGGCAGCCAGGGTGCCGACGATGCGCAGGTCCTTGCCCTGCAAATCGGCACCGAGCTGCTGCGCCTGCTGCTGCAGGGCGCGCAGGCCAGTGGCGGCAAACGCCAGGCTGGCCGCCGCCAGCAAGGCCCAGAACCAGGAGGCGCGGCCCCCACGCCGACCCGCCAGTTGCACCATGCACCACAGCAGTCCCGGCAAAGCCACCGCCAGGTACACCGGGGCGGCACCCAGTTGCGGCTGCTGCAACTGGACAAGAACACCCACCACCACCCCGGCGCACAGGGCCGTGCCGTGCCACGCCCTGGGTACAGTGGCGGCCTCAAGCACAGGAACCTGGTGCGGTGGGACGACGGAGTGCTCCATGCGCAGATGCTAATGCCGCATGAAAGCCCTGCCCAAAGGCGTGCCGCCACGGCCAGGCCTGTGTACCATGCCCAGCAGCCCGCCCCCGCTGGAGCGGCATTGCCCTTTGTTCTGTCTTACCCGAGGTACCCCATGAGCGTTTACGACAAGCTTTCCGAACTGAACATCACCCTGCCCCCCGTGAGCGTGCCCGCCGCAGCCTACGTGCCCTACGTGCAGACAGGCAACCTGGTGTTTCTGAGCGGCCACATCGCGCGCAAGGACGGCAAGCCCTGGGCTGCGCAGTTTGGCCGCGATATCAGCACCGAAGAAGGCAAGCTGGCCGCACGCTCCGTGGCCATCGACCTGATGGGCACGCTGCAGGCGGCCTGCGGCGGCGACCTGAACCGCGTCAAGCGCATCGTCAAGGTGATGAGCCTGGTCAACTCCACCGGCGACTTCACCGAGCAGCACCTGGTGACCAACGGTGCCAGCGAGCTGCTGGGCCAGGTCTTCGGCGAAGCCGGTGTGCACGCACGCAGCGCCTTTGGCGTGGCCCAGATTCCGCTGGGTGCGTGCGTCGAGATCGAGCTGATTGCGGAACTGGGCTGAGACCCACGACACCCCAGGGTGGCAAGTGGCTAAGGCGCCGTGCGGGACGGCTGCGGGGTGACGGCCAGAAGGGCTTCCAGTTCGGCTGCCGTCTGCGGCTTGCCAAAGAGGTAGCCCTGCAGTTCATCCACCCCCAGCCCCTGCAGCAGTGCCGCCTGCTCGGGGGTCTCCACCCCTTCCGCCACCACGCGCTTGTCGAGCGCCTTGGCCAAGGCGACGATCGCGGTGGCAATGGCCAGCGCAGGGCGCTCCACCCCGAAGGCAAACACAAAGCTCTTGTCGATCTTGAGGGTGTCGAACGGCAGTTGGCTCAGGTAGCTCATGGCCGAGTAGCCCACACCGAAGTCGTCCAGCGCAATGGCCACACCCAGCGCACGCAATGCGGCCAGGCGCTCGACGGCGGTATCGACATCGCGAATGAGCGCGCCCTCGGTGATTTCCAGTTCCAGTTCACCGGGCTGGATGTGGAACTCCTCCAACAGGGCCTGCAGTTGCGCAGGCAGCGCAGGATCGGCCAACTGCAAGGGTGAAAGATTGACGGACAGATGGCGCACCGGATGGTTCGGGATGCTGCGCCACTGCTGGAATTGCCCAAGCGCCTGGCGCAGCACCCAGCGCCCCAGTTCGAGAATGAACTCCGACTCCTCCGCCAGGGCAATGAAGATCTCGGGCGAGACGAACCCCTTGTCCGGGTGACGCCAGCGCAGCAAGGCCTCGACCGAAGCGATCTGGCCATGGGTACCCGCCACGCGCGGCTGGAACACCACAAACATCTGTCCGTCTGCCAACGCATGGCGCAGGTCGCGCCGCAGCAGCATGCGTTCGTCCAGCTCTGCATTGAGTGCGTGGTCGAACTCCACCAGCATGTGGCGACCGGAACTCTTGGCGCTGTACATGGCCAGATCGGCATACTTGAGCAGGTCTGCATGCGTGCTGCCATGCTCGGGGAACAGGGACATGCCAAAACTCGCGGTCAGATGGAGCTTGCGCGGCGGCACCACCACAGGCTGGCGTACCGCCTGCATGACGGCATCGATGGTGCCGCGATAGCTGCGACTGGCATCGGCGGGCAGCACAAAGACAAATTCGTCACCCGCAGGCCGCCCTATGGCCAAGGCACTGGCCCCCATGCAATGCAGCAGCCGCGCAGCAACCTCCTTGAGCACACTGTCGCCCACATCGTGACCATAGGCATCGTTGATCTCCTTGAACCCATCCAGGTCCATGTACACCACGGCAAAGCCCGCGGCGCTGTCCTGTGCCTGCGCGCCGTATTGCGTGGCCAGTTGGTCGATGGTCTCCACCAGCCCGTATCGATTGAGCAAACCGGTCAGGCTGTCACGGGTGGCACGCTCGCGCAATTGCTGCTCGCGCTGTTCGGCATGCAGCGCCACGGCCAGCCGCTGGCGAAAGGCGCCCAGTTCGCGCACAGCCCGCTCGGGCGCCACCGGAACCCGGGCCACACGCAGCCACACCCGCTGGGTCTGCGTCTGCGCCACCGGCAGGTCCACCCAGGGCTGGCCAGCAAGGGCCCCCGTGTGAGGCCCCCCGGCATGCCCACCGCCACCGGGGGCGGTGGCGGGGCGGCGTTCCAGCGTCCCATCCGGCAGAAGGGCCAGCGCCCAGGGGGATGGCTCACCGTCTGGCCATTGCACCACGCAGGCCGCACCACCACAGGCGGCCATGTCCAGATGCGCCAGCGTCAGCCGCACTACCTCCTCAAAGGGGCGCTGGTCCACGATGGCCCGGTCCATTTGCGCGAGCAATTGGAACAACTGAAGGTCATGCCCCACCTCCTCGGTCATGGCGTTGAAGGAATCCGCCAAGTCGGTGAATTCGCTGCGCGGCCCGGCAATGCGCACCCTGCGGCTGAAATCGCCACGCTGCATCGCACGCGTTCCCGACATCAAGGCATCCAGCGGCTGGGTCAGCTTGCGCAGCAGGACCGAACTGGCGGCCAGGGCCAGCAAAAAGGCGATGCCTGCCACATTGCCCACCAGGGCCGCAGTCCCGATGGGCAGATGGCGCTCCACGCTCGGTGCCAGCATGGCCGTCACTGTCCAGGAAGGCGTATCGAGGTACGGGCGGAAGAAGATCTCGCGTTCACTGCGGATCACCGCCGCGCCTGTCTCCTGCACGCCCTGGCAGTAGGGCCGCGCAAAACCAGCACCGGAGAAACAGATCCGATGGGTGCCGGACTGCGCGTTTTCCCACAGGTACTCGGCGTTGAGCGTGCCGTGCACCCGCCATGACTCCATCGGCACCACCAGTTCCACTGCGGGCGGCGTGTCTGGCACATCACCGTCCTGCACGCGGAGCGAAGCCAACGCACCCTTTCCCACAGGCAATACCGAGGCCGAAGCTTCCACGCGCACATTGGAAAAAACCACGGCCATCCGCTCGCTCAGTGCGGTCGATGGGGTGCCTGCAGCCAGACTTTGCGCATGGATACGCAGAAGGCTCTCGGCAGCGCGCAGCCGGTCGATCAGGTTGATGCCCACCGCCTTGGTCATTTCGCTGCTCAGCTGCGAGGCCGACTGACGCACGATGTAATCGGTCAGTTGGTAGGCCAACAGGGAGACAGCCCCCACCAATACTGCCACCAGAAAGAAGAAGGCAGCAAAGAGCCTGCGTCCCACGCGGCTTTGCAGAAAGGTGCTTGCCGCACTCCAGCGCATTCAATAATCCTCTGCCACCCCAACAAAGCCACCGTTGTTGGCACGGATGATGTCATCGCGGCTGGCCTTTGCCGTCAGCGCGGTCTGGCTGGCGCCATCGGGTCCCATGCTGTAGAGGTCGTAATCACTGTTGAGGGGGTGCAAGGACTTGTCCTTGCGCTTTTGGCCAACCGTCGCACCATCCATGGATAGGTATCGGTAGGGCGCGCCCCAGGGATCCAGGGGCACGCTGCCCAAAGCGGCAAGACTGGCGGGGTAGGCGCCCACGGCCATGAACACCCGATCCAGCCGCAGGCTGATTTCCAGAATGTCCTTCTTGGCCGCAGCGATCTTGGCCTTGCGCAGATAGGACTCGTAGCTGGGCACCGCAATGGCGGCCAACAAGCCGACCAATGCCACCGCAATCATCAACTCCACCAAGGTGACGCCCAGGGTCCGCATCCCGCCGCGTTGCCTCGCCCTCCTTCGGTGCCGCAAGTGGCCTGCAAAGGAGGCCCATGAAGAAGCGCTCATGCTCTGATCGCCGCCTCCATGGGACGCAAAAAGACCATGACTGCGTAGCCGGAGGCAGACAACCCATTCATCCTGGAAACCTCAGAAAGACTCCCAATCGTCCTCATTGGCGCGCGCTGCGGGTCGTGCAGGCGCAGCAGAAGCCGCCTTGCCTGCGGGCGGCGACGACGGGCGGGCGGCGGCCAGACGCGGGGTGCTGGCTGGCGCTGCTGCTGCCTTGCCCTGCAGCGGGCGTGCTGCCGGCGCCGCCACCGGCTTGGCAGGCGCAGGCGCGGGAGTCGGTGCAGGGGCATGTCTGCGCGGCGCGACCATGGCATCGGCCGCAGCACCACTGACCTTGAACTGCGACACCGCCTGCGCCAGTTGTTCTGCTTGCTCGCGCAGGCTTTGGGCGGCGGCGGTGCTTTCTTCGACCAGTGCGGCGTTCTGCTGCGTCATCTGGTCCAGATTTCCCACGGCCTGGTTCACCTGGGCGATGCCAGCGCTTTGCTCGGTCGAGGCAGCGGTGATTTCGCCAATCATGTCGGTCACGCGCTGCACGGATTGCACAATGTCCTGCATGGTGCTGCCGGCCTGCTGCACCAGGCCGGAACCGGCCTCGACCTTCTCGACCGACACACCGATGAGCTGCTTGATCTCCTTGGCCGCCTCGGCACTGCGCCCGGCCAGGCTGCGCACCTCGCTGGCCACCACGGCAAAGCCGCGGCCCTGCTCGCCCGCACGGGCGGCCTCCACGGCGGCATTCAAGGCCAGGATGTTGGTCTGGAAGGCAATGCCGTCGATCACGCCAATGATGTCGGCAATCTTGCTGCTGCTGCGCTGGATTTCCTCCATGGTGGAGACCACCTGCGAGACCACATCGCCCCCCTTGCGTGCCACGCTGGCCGCTCCATTGGCCAGGCTGCTGGCCTGCTGGGCACTTTGGGCGCTTTGCTGGATGGTGCTGGTGAACTGCTCCATGGCGGCCGCCGTTTCCTGCAGGTTGCTCGACGTCTGTTCGGTACGGGCCGACAAGTCGTGGTTGCCCTGGGCGATTTCGGAGCTGGCAGTGGCAATGCTGTCGGTGCTTTGGCGCACCTGGTACACCATGCGACCCAGGCTTTCGCTCATGGAATTCAGGGCGCGCAGCAGGTCGCCAAATTCGTCGCCCCGCACCACGGCTTCCTGCGAACTGAGGTCGCCCGCAGCGATGCGCTGGGCCAGCGTCTGCGCCTGTGCCAGCGGCTGCTGGATGCTGCGGATCAGGAAGTAGGCCCCCAGGCCGATGCCCGCCAGCACCAGGGCCACCATCACGCCGGCCAGTTGCACGGTGCGCATGCGATCCGAGCCCAGCTCGGACTGGCGCTGCGCCGCGTACTTTTGCTGCAGATCCACAAAATCGCGCAAGGACTGCAGGTAGGTCGCCACCGCCGGGTTGTAGGACTGCTTGACCAGCGCAATGGCTTCGTCGTTGCGGCCCTCCCCCTTCATTTGGGTGGCCTGCTTGCGCAGTTCCAGCATCGCGCTGCGTGCGGCGGCGATCTTGGCCATCTGGGCCTTGTCGGCCTCGGTGAGGTTCATAGCCTCCAGCGCTTTTTGCACCTGGCTGATCTGCGCCGAAGTGGCGGCAATCACCTCCTTGAACTCACCCTCGACGGCCGGGTCGCTGCTCACGATCATGGCCTGGGTGCGGGCGGCATTGGTTTCGGTCAGGCCCTGCCACTTGAGCGCCGACTCCACCCGCGTGGCCAGTTCGCGGGTCACGGCGTCGGCCTGCGCCTGGGATTTGGACGAGCGGTAGCCCGCAAAACCCACCACCGACACCAGCAGGACGATGATGGCGAGAACGGCAAGCCACAGTTTGTGGCCCATGCGCAGGTTGTTGGTCATGTATTTCTCCGGTGGGGCTTGGCTACACCAAATCGATGTCTGGCGTATTTTTGTGACCAAGTGTACGCCGATCAAGCGGCAATTCCAGCCCCACCCAAACGCCCGAACGCCCGAGTGCCACGCTGGGCCATGGTGCCCGAGGTGCGCGGACGGCCTTGCCGCCTCACTCCACCCGGGTAATGGCCGACGGCTTGAAGCCCAGATCCGCCGCCTTGCCCTTGCGCCCACGCGCTGCACGGGCGTTGTTCAGGCTGCGGATTTCGAGCTGCTCCTCGCGCAGCTTGCCGCCCCGGCCCACGCCTTCGATGCGGATGCTGCGCGTGTAGGCGGCTGCGCCGGCCAGGCGGTCCTTGTCTTCCAGGTCGATGAGCATGAGGCCGCGGCCGCCCTTCTCCAGCGTCTTGAGTTCGCCGATGTCAAAGCTCAGGATGCGCCCCCCCACCGAGGCACAGACCACATGCGTGGCGGGCGCCAACGGCTGGCTGGCGCTGCTGTGCGCCACATGCGAGGGTGCGCACACGGTGTCGCCCTCGCCCAGGCTGATGAAGGCCTTGCCGCCGCGCTGGCGCGACAGCATGTGCTCCACGGTGGCCAGAAAGCCGTAGCCGCCCGAGCTGGACAACAGCAGCTGCGCTGTGGCCGGGCCGGCAAAGTAGTGCGCAATGCTGCTGCCGGGCTCCAGTTCGATCAGCGTGGTGACGGGCTGCCCGTCGCCACGCGCGCCGGGCAGTTGCGCCACCGGCACCGAATAGATGCGACCGTTGCTGCCGAACACGAGCAAATGGTCCACCGTGCGGCATTCAAAGGTGCCGTACAGGCCGTCGCCCGCCTTGAAGGCAAAGCTCGCCGCCTCGTGGCCATGGCCGGTGCGTGCGCGCACCCAGCCTTTTTGCGAAACGATCACGGTAACCGGCTCATCGACCACCTTCACTTCGGCCACGGCCTTCTTCTCGGCCTGGATGAGGGTGCGACGCGCATCGCCAAACTGCTTGGCGTCTGCCTCGATCTCGCGCACCATCAGACGGCGCAGCGAGGCCGGGTTGGCCAGAATGTCTTCGAGCTTGCCCTGCTCCTCGCGCAGCTCCTTGAGCTCCTGCTCGATCTTGATGGCCTCCAGGCGGGCGAGTTGGCGCAGGCGGATTTCCAGAATGTCCTCGGCCTGCCGGTCGCTCAGTGCAAAGCGCGCGATCAGCGCCGCCTTGGGGTCTTCGGCGGCACGGATGATGGCAATCACCTCATCGATGTTGAGCAGCACCATCTGCCGCCCTTCGAGGATGTGGATGCGATCCAGCACCTTGTCCAGGCGGTGCTGCGTGCGGCGGGTGATGGTGGTCTGGCGGAAGGCGATCCACTCCTCCAGCATCTGGCGCAGCGACTTCTGCACCGGCTTGCCGTCGATGCCCACCATGGTCAGGTTGATGGGCGCCGAAGTCTCCAGGCTGGTGTGCGCCAGCAGCGCGGTGATCAGCTCCTGCTGCGGCAGCTTGCCGGTCTTGGGCTCGAAGACGATGCGCACCGGCGCGTCCTTGCTCGACTCGTCGCGCACGCCGTCGAGCACGGCCAGCATGCTGGCCTTGAGCTGCGTCTGATCCTGCGTGAGCGCCTTCTTGCCGGCCTTGACCTTGGGGTTGGTGATGTCCTCGATCTCTTCCAGCACCTTTTGCGCCGACACACCGGGCGGCAGCTCGGTCACCACCATCTGCCACTGGCCACGCGCCAGGTCTTCGATCTTCCAGCGCGCACGCACCTTGAGGCTGCCGCGGCCGCTGCGGTAGGCGTCCTGGATGTCGGCCGCCTGGCTGATGATCTGGCCGCCGCCGGGGTAGTCTGGTCCGGGCACCAGGGCGAACAGCTCGTCGTCCGTGAGCTTGGCGTTTTTCACCAGAGCCACGCAGGCGTCGGCCACTTCACGCAGGTTGTGGCTCGGGATTTCGGTGGCCAGGCCCACGGCAATGCCGCTGGCGCCATTGAGCAGCGCAAACGGCAGGCGCGCAGGCAGCTGGCGCGGCTCCTGCGTGCTGCCGTCGTAGTTGGGCACAAAGTCCACCGTGCCCATGTCGATCTCATCGAGCAGCAGGGTGCTGATGCGCGAGAGCCGTGCCTCGGTGTAGCGCATGGCCGCCGCGCCATCGCCGTCGCGGCTGCCGAAGTTGCCCTGGCCGTCGATCAGCGGGTAGCGCTGCGAAAAGTCCTGCGCCAGGCGCACCAGCGCGTCGTAGGCCGACTGGTCGCCGTGCGGGTGAAAACGGCCCAGCACATCGCCCACCACCCTGGCGCTCTTGACCGGCTTGGCCGCCACGTTGCGGCTGGGGCCGCTGTAGCCAAGGCCCATGCGGTCCATGGCGTACAGAATGCGCCGCTGCACGGGCTTGAGGCCGTCGCACACATCGGGCAGCGCACGGCCCTTGACGACGGACAGCGCGTACTCCAGGTAGGCGCGTTGGGCGTAGCTGGCAAGCCCAGGCTCGCCGTCGGCTGCGGAGGGTTGGAGGTCGAGGATGGGTTGGTCGCTCATGCGGAGGGTTCCTGCGCAACGGGGCTGATACCTTTGAAGGCACCCGAAACGCTATGTTTTTAATAGCTGCTGACGCTTGAATATATTGCCTTGGAGGCCAAAAACACTACACATCCACCTCTACCGCATCCCCATGCAGCTCCATCAGCTCACGGCGCGCGGCGGCTTCGCCCTTGCCCATGAGCTTGGTGATGAGGCCTTCGGTGGCGGCAAAGTCCAGGTCGCCCAGTTGCACGGGCAGCAGGCGCCGGGTGTCGGGGTTGAGGGTGGTGTCCCAGAGTTGCTCGGCGTTCATTTCGCCCAGGCCCTTGAAGCGGCTGATCGGGCATTTCTCGGGCGGCACGCCGTCCTTGGCGCATTTGTCGAGGATGGCGGTGAGCTCGCCCTCGTCCAGCGCGTACATCTTGGCCGCGGGCTTCTTGCCGCGCGCGGGCACATCCACGCGGAACAGCGGCGGGCGCGCCACATAGATGTGGCCGGCCTCGATGAGCTTGGGGAAGTGGCGGAAGAACAGCGTGAGCAGCAGCACCTGGATGTGCGCGCCATCCACGTCGGCATCGCTGAGGATGCAGATCTTGCCGTAGCGCAGGCCCGACAGGTCGGGGGTGTCATTGGGGCCGTGCGGATCGACGCCGATGGCCACGGCAATGTCGTGCACCTCGTTGTTCTTGAACAGCAGGTCGCGCTCGACCTCCCAGGTGTTGAGGACCTTGCCGCGCAGCGGCAGCACGGCCTGGCATTCCTTGTCGCGGCCCATCTTGGCGCTGCCGCCGGCCGAGTCGCCCTCGACCAGAAACAGCTCGTTGTGCGCGAGGTCGCGGCTTTCGCAATCGGTGAGCTTGCCCGGCAGCACGGCCACGCCCGAGCCCTTGCGCTTTTCCACCTTCTGGCCGGCCTTCTGGCGCGTCTGCGCCGCCTTGATGGCCAGTTCGGCCAGCTTTTTGCCGTAGTCCACATGCTGGTTGAGCCACAGTTCCATGGCCGGGCGCACAAAGCTGGAGACCAGGCGCACGGCGTCGCGCGAGTTCAGGCGTTCCTTGATCTGGCCCTGGAACTGCGGGTCCAGCACCTTGGCCGAGAGCACATAGCTGGCGCGCGCAAATACGTCCTCGGGCAGGAGCTTGACGCCCTTGGGCAGCAGGCTGTGCAGTTCGATGAAGCTCTTGACGGCCTGGAACAGCCCATCGCGCAGGCCGCTGTCGTGCGTGCCACCGGCGCTGGTGGGGATGAGGTTGACGTAGCTCTCGCGCACCGGCGCGCCTTCTTCGGTGAAGGCCACGCAGCAGGCCGCGCCCTCGCCTTCGGCAAAGCTGTCGTGCCCTGCATCGGCAAAGCCTTCGCATTCGAACAGCGGAATCACCGGGTCGGCGCTCAGCGTCTGGGCCAGGTAGTCGCGCAGGCCGCCCTTGTACTGCCAGGTCTGCGTTTCGCGGGTTTTCTCGTTGGCCAGGGTCACCGACACGCCGGGCATCAGCACGGCCTTGCTGCGCAGCAGGTGCGTGAGTTCGCCCAGCGGCAGGTTGCTCGATTCAAAGTATTTGGCGTCGGGCCACACGCGCACCGTAGTGCCCTGCTTGCGCTCGCCCGCCTCCAGCGGGCGCGCCACCAGGGGCTCGACCACATCGCCGCCCGCAAACACCAGGCGCGCGGCCTGGCCTTCGCGGTGGCTGGTGGCCTCCAGACGGGTGGCCAACGCGTTGGTCACGCTCACGCCCACGCCGTGCAGGCCGCCCGAGAAGCTGTAGGCACCGCCCTTGCCCTTGTCGAACTTGCCGCCCGCGTGCAGGCGGGTGAACACCAGTTCGATCACCGGCGCCTTTTCCTCAGGGTGCAGGCCGAAGGGAATGCCCCGGCCGTCGTCCTCCACGCTGACCGAGCCGTCGGCATGCAGCGTGACCTTGATCTTCTTGCCGAAACCGGCCAAGGCCTCGTCGGCGGCGTTGTCCAGCACCTCCTGGATGATGTGCAGGGGGTTGTCGGTGCGGGTGTACATGCCCGGGCGCTGCTTGACGGGCTCCAGGCCCTTGAGCACGCGGATCGAGCCTTCGGAGTATTCGGATGCGGAAGTGGGTTTGACTGCCATGGGCGCGGATTGTAGTGCTGTATGAAATCACAGTCATGCCAGGGTGCCGCGCTGTACCGGCGAACGCTGTACCGGCAGAAAACGCCGCATCCCGTTACATTGCGGGAATGTCCTTGAGCCCTCCCAAGCTTTCCATGTTCCAGGTGCTGGCCTGCGGTGCCGCCATCGTGACCCTGTCCATGGGCATACGCCACGGCTTCGGCCTGTGGCTGCAACCCATCACCCAGGCCATGGGCTGGACGCGCGAGTCGTTCGCGCTGGCGCTCGCCATCCAGAACATTGCCTGGGGCCTGGTGGGCGTGTTCGCGGGCATGGCGGCGGACCGCTTCGGCGCCTTCCGCGTGCTCGTCGTCGGCGCCATCCTCTACGGGCTGGGGCTGGTGGGCATGGCACTGTCACCCACCACGCTGCTGTTCGCCCTGACCACCGGCCTGCTCATCGGCGCGGCGCAGGCGGGCACCACCTACGCCGTGATCTACGGCGTGCTGGGGCGCCAGATCGCCCCGGAAAAACGCTCCTGGGCCATGGGCGTGGCGGCCGCGGCGGGCTCGTTCGGCCAGTTCCTCATGGTGCCGGTCGAGGGTTTCCTGATCTCCAGCCTGGGCTGGCAGGACGCGCTGCTGGCGCTGTCGCTCCTGGTGCTGCTGATCGTCCCGCTGGCGCTGGGCCTGCGCGAGCCGGGCTTCCGGGGCGCAGCACCCGCGCAGCGCAGCCAGACCGTGGGCCAGGCGCTGGCCGAGGCCGTGCGCACGCCCAGCTTTGGGCTGCTGACGGTGGGCTACTTCGTCTGCGGCTTCCAGGTGGTGTTCATTGCGGTGCACATGCCCAGCTACATCAAGGACCTGGGCCTCTCGCCCCAGGTGGCGAGCTTCTCGCTGGCGCTGATCGGGCTGTTCAACGTGTTCGGCACCTACATCGCGGGCTCGCTGGGCCAGCGCATGCCGCGCCGCTTCATCCTGGCCTTCATCTATATGGCGCGCTCGGTGGTCATCGTGGTCTTCCTGCTGGTGCCGATCTCGCCGATGTCGGTGTACGTGTTCTCGGCCGTGATGGGCATGCTGTGGCTCTCCACCGTGCCGCCCACCAACGCCACCATCGCGCAGATTTTCGGCGTGCAGCACCTGTCCATGCTCGGCGGCCTGGTGTTCTTCAGCCACCAGATCGGCAGCTTCATGGGCGTGTGGCTGGGCGGCGTGCTGTACGACCGCACCGGCAGCTACGACATCGTCTGGTACATCTCCATCGGCCTGGGCGTGCTGGCCTGCCTGGTCAACCTGCCCGTGCGCGAGCAGCCGCTGCAGCGCACGGCCCCCCAACCTGCCTGATCCGGCCATGGACTCCACCACGCCCCCCACCCTCCGCCCCTGGCGCCGCTGGCTGGGCTGGGCGCTGGTGCTGCTCGCGCTGCTGGCGGTGCTCCTGCTCTACCGCGACCCCGGCTTCATGCTCATGCTGGCAGACCAGGTGTGGGCCTGTTTTTAGACAAAATCGGCCTCCAGCGCTTATTCATCAAGCGCAAAAAGCTATGAATTTTATAGCAACCCCCTTCCCCGCGCGAGGCCCGGACGCCCCTTCCGAATGGGTGCGCCGCTGGTCGCACCTGGTGCCGTCCGGTGCGCCGGTGCTCGACGTGGCCTGCGGCGCAGGCCGGCACCTGCGCTGGTTCCAGGCACTGGGCCATCCCGTGACGGGCATCGACCGCGACCCGCTGGCCGTGCAGGCGGCGGCCCAGGCCGGCGAAGCCATCGAAGCCGACATCGAGAACGGCCCCTGGCCCCTGGCGGGCCGCACATTTGGCGCCGTGGTGGTAACCCACTACCTCTGGCGCCCCCTGCTACCCGCCATCGTGCAGTGCGTGGCGCCGGGCGGCGTGCTGCTCTACGAAACCTTTGCCCAGGGCAACGAGACCGTGGGCCGGCCCGCGCGGCCCAATTTCCTGCTGCGCCCGGGCGAGTTGCTCGGCGCCTGCGCCGGCCTGCGCGTGGTGGCCTACGAGGACGGCTTCCTCGACGACCCCGCGCGCTTCGTGCAGCGCATCGCCGGCGTGCGCGTGCCGACGGACGGGCCGTCGCCGGCACGCCATCCACTGCGTGCACTCTCCTAGTTAGAATGCTCTTTTACCGTTCAACACTGCGGACATGACCTCTCCCACCGCCCCCCTTACCGGCAGCATCGTCGCCCTCGTCACGCCCATGCATGCAGACGGCAGCGTGGACTACCCCACGTTGCGCAAACTGATCGACTGGCACATCGCTGAAGGCACCGACTGCATCGGAGTGGTGGGCACCACGGGCGAATCGCCCACGGTGAACGTGGAGGAGCACTGCGAGATCATTCGCGTGGCTGTGGAGCAGGCCGCCAAGCGCGTGCCCATCATGGCCGGCTGCGGCGCCAATTCGACGGCCGAGGCGATCGAGCTGGCCAAGTTCGCCAAGAAGGTCGGCGCAGACAGCCAGTTGCAGGTGGTGCCCTACTACAACAAGCCCACGCAAGAGGGCCAGTACCAGCACTTCAAGGCGATTGCCGAAGCCACGGGCGACCTGCCCATCGTGCTGTACAACGTGCCCGGCCGCTCGGTGGCCGATATGCTGCACGACACCGTGCTGCGCCTGGCGCAGGTGCCCGGCATCATCGGCATCAAGGAAGCCACGGGCAACATCGAGCGTGCACAGTGGCTGATCCGCGATGTGCCCAAGGGCTTTGCCGTGTATTCGGGCGACGACCCGACCGCCGTGGCACTGATGCTGTGCGGCGGTCAGGGCAACATCAGCGTGACGGCCAACGTGGCCCCGCGCCTGATGCACGAACTGTGCATGGCCGCCATCGCCGGTGACATCAAGCGCGCCATGGAAATCCAGTTCCGCCTCATGCCCGTGCACAAGCACTTGTTCGTCGAGGCCAACCCCATTCCCGTGAAGTGGGCCATGGCCCGCATGGGCCTGTGCGGCGGCACACTGCGCCTGCCCATGACGCCCTTGAGCCAAGGCAACGAAGCCGTCGTCGAGGGCGCGCTGCGCGCCGCCGGCCTGCTGTAATTCATCCGCTGCGTTCAGCGTTTCAAGAGGATTAGCCGCGTGAACAACTCCGCACGACTGGGCCTGCTCGGCCTGACCATCGCCCTGGGCGCCTGCTCGGTGCTGGAAGGCGACAAGATCGACTACAAGAGCGCCTCCAAGGGCTCCACGCTCGAAGTGCCGCCCGATCTCAAGACGCTGTCACGTGACACGCGCTACACCGTGCCCGGTGGCGTGGTCTCGGCCAACGCCATGCAAGCCAACCAGGCGGCGCAGCCGTCGGGGGCGCAAACCGCACTGTCCTCCCTGGGTGACGTGCGCATCGAGCGCAACGGCAACCAGCGCTGGCTGGTGGTCAACCGCCCGGCCGATCAACTTTGGGACCCGGTGCGCGAGTTCTGGCTGGAAAACGGCTTCACCCTGGCGCTGGATCAGTCCAACATCGGCATCATGGAAACCGACTGGGCCGAGAACCGCGCCAAGATTCCGCAGGACTTCATCCGCAATACCCTGGGCAGGGTGCTCGATTCGCTCTACTCCACCGGCGAGCGTGACAAGTTCCGCACCCGCCTGGAGCGCAACGCCCAGGGCGGCACCGAGATTTACGTCAGCCACCGGGGCATGCAGGAGGTGTTCAACACCAGCACCAAGGAAACCACCGTGTGGCAGCCCCGTGCGGCCGACCCCGAGCTGGAAGCCGAATTCCTGCGCCGTCTGCTGGTCAAGCTCGGCGTCAGCCAGGAGCAGGCCAAGGCCGTGGCGGCTACACCGGCAGCACGTGCGTCGTCTTCCCGCGTTGGCAATGTGGGCGGCGTGCCCGTGGTGCAGATCGACGAAGGCTTTGACCGTGCCTGGCGCCGCGTGGGCCTGGCGCTGGATCGCACCGGCTTCACCGTGGAAGACCGCGACCGCAGCCAGGGCCTGTACTTCGTGCGCTACGTGGCGCCCAAGGGCGACAAGAAGGAGCCGGGCTTCCTGGGCAAGCTGATGAGCTTTGCCTCGTCGGAGAAGGCCGTGCCACCGCTCAAGTACCGCATTGTGGTGCGCAGCCAGGGCGAGGCCACCACCGTTTCCGTGCTCAACGCCGCAGGCGCTCCCGAATCATCGGCCAATGCCGAAAGCATCGTGCGCGTGCTGGCGGAAGACCTGAAGTGAAACACTCCCCTGAGGCCCTGCGGGCCTTCCCCCCGCTCTCGCAGCGCTATGCGCTGCGGGCAGGGGGGCGCCACCAGTGCGGCGGGGCGGCCCTTGCACGGTGGCCGCTGGCCTGGGGCGCACCGGTTTCATGCGTCGCGGTTAGTGCACGCACCATGAAAAACTGAAATAAGACCCTGTGCGCCGCAGCCCAGGAGGCGGCCGTGCCCTTGGCGGGCAGTTCAGGCGAAGGCCAGACGCGATCCGCGATCGTGTTCGCAGGCCTGCATGCGCCCCACCACAGCGGCCTGGGCAAACCCGCTGGATTGAAAGGCCTGCAGCACGGCGGGCGCTGCACTGGCGGCGCAACTCACCAGCAGGCCACCGCTGGTTTGCGGATCGGTGCACAAGGTACGTTGCCATTCAGGCGCGTCGGCGGGCCAGTCCACATCGCTGCCATAGGCGGCCCAATTGCGACCCGAGGCCCCCGTCGCCACACCCTCGCGGGCCCATTGCACTGCGCTGCCGATCAGCGGCAGGCTTGCCAGCTCCACCTGGGCCGACAGGCCCGAACCACGGCAAATCTCCAGCAAATGGCCTGCCAGGCCGAAGCCGGTCACATCGGTCATGGCATGCACACCGTCCATCTGCCCCAGCGCAGCGCCCACGCGGTTGAGCTGTGTGGTGTGGCGCAGCATTTCGGCGTAGCCCGCGCCGCCGAGCTGGCCCTTCTTGAGCGCCGCCGACAACACCCCCACCCCCAGCGGCTTGCCCAGCACCAGCACGTCACCGGCCTGCGCATCGGCGTTGCGCCGCACGCGGTCGGGGTGCACCAGGCCCAGGCCGACCAGGCCGTAAATGGGCTCGAGCACATCGATGGAATGCCCGCCCGCAATGGGAATGCCTGCCTCGCGGCAGACGGAAGCGCCGCCTTCGAGCACACGGCCGATGACCTCGGGGGCGAGCTTGGCAATGGGCATGCCGACCAGCGCCAGCGCCAGGATGGGCGTGCCGCCCATGGCGTAGATGTCGGACAGCGCGTTGGTCGCAGCAATGCGGCCAAAGTCGTAGGGATCGTCAACGATGGGGGTAAAAAAATCGGTGGTTGCCACCAGCGCCTGGGTGGCATTGAGGCGGTACACCGCGGCGTCATCGGCGGTTTCAGTGCCCACCATCAGCTCGGGCGGTACCAGGCCCTGGGGTGCGCGGGCCAGGATCTCACGCAACAGGCCGGGCGCAATCTTGCAGCCACAGCCGCCCCCGTGGGCAAACTGGGTAAGCTTGGGGGATTCTTCAAAGGGTGTGGCTGCATCCATCATGGAGCGGATTGTGCCAGCCATGGTTTCCATCCATCCGTTTCCGCATGCTCCTGCAGGAGTTCTTTCCATGAGCCCACGCGGCCCTGTCAGCGTACTTGAACGCCACACTTTTGACACCCTGATCGACGTGCGCTCGCCCGCCGAATATGCGCTGGACCACATTCCCGGCGCCATCAACTGCCCCGCGCTGGACAATGAGGAGCGCCACATCGTTGGCACGCTGTACAAGCAGCAAGGTGCCTTTGAGGCACGGCGCGTGGGAGGCGCCATGGTGGCGGCCAATATCGCGCGCCACTTGCGCGAGCGCTTTGCCGACCAGCCCGCGTCCTGGCGACCGCTGGTGTACTGCTGGCGCGGCGGTATGCGCAGCAGTTCGGTGGTGCAGTGGCTGCGCTTGGTGGGCTGGGACGCCCAGCAACTTGCAGGCGGCTACAAGGCCTGGCGCCGACATGCGATCACGCTGCTGGAAACGATTTGCCCGCAATTGCCGCTGCGCGTGCTGTGCGGCCCCACGGGCAGCGCCAAGACACGCATCTTGCATGCACTGGCCAGGCAGGGAGCGCAGGTCATCGACCTGGAAGGCTGCGCACGGCACCGGGGCTCAGTGCTGGGCACGCTGCCGGGCGTAACCCAGCCCTCGCAAACGGCCTTTGAAACCCTGCTGGCCCAACAGGTGGAAGGGCTGGACACCAGCCGCCCGGTTTACGTGGAGGCCGAGAGCAGCCGCATCGGCCGCCTGACGGTGCCAATGCCGCTGATCCGCCACCTGCGCGCCAGCCCTTGCATTGAGATCCAGGCCGGCACCAGCGAACGGCTGGCCTTCCTGCTGCGCGACTACGCCCACTTGGGTGATGACCGTGCCGCACTGGTGCAGACACTGGGCACGATGCGCGAACTGCATGGCCAGCAGGTCATCGATCGCTGGCAGGCCTGGGCTGCCGAAGGCGCGCTGCAACCGTTGTTCGCCGAGCTGATGGCCTTGCACTACGACCCGCTGTACGCACGCTCGCAAAGCACCCATCTGTACCAATGGGCGCAGCGCCAACCGGTGCAGGCGGAGAACCTCACGGACGAGGGCATCGCCAGAGTGGCCCAGGACATCCTGGTCTTGCCATGAAACACCGGCACCCAGGCGACTGGCAAGAATCCAAAGGAAAAATGCCTCCAGCGCAATATCGACGGGCGCTGGAAGCTATGTTTTTGATAGCAAACGCTTACTGGCGGATGAAGTCGATCATGATCGCGCCGGGTTCCCGCTGCAGGTACTCGATGCGCACGCCGTTGCCGTAGCGCATCTGCATCTGGTGCAGCAGCGGCAGCGGGTCGTGGTCGTTCATGAACCGCATGGTTTCGCCGGGGTTCAGGGCGTCCAGCGCACCAAAAATCGCGGCATGGCGAAAGCGCTTGGCGACACCACGGGCGTCAAACGGGTAGATCGCTTCAGGGGTGGAATGGTCGTGCATGGTTAAAGATTCACAAAAAATGAATCTTAAGTATAAACCGGTTTGCTCAACCCACCATGCGCTCGGGCACCACCCATTGGTCGAACTGCTGTGCAGTGACAAAGCCCGTGGCAATGGCCGCCTCGCGCAGGCTGGTGCCCTCCTGGTGCGCCTTCTTGGCAATGGCGGCCGCCTTGTCGTAGCCGATGTGGGGGTTGAGCGCCGTCACCAACATCAGCGAGCGCTGCACCAGCTCGGCAATGCGTTCGCGCTGGGGTTCGATGCCCACGGCACAGTGGTCGTTGAAGCTCACCATGCCATCAGCCAACAGGCGCACGCTTTGCAGGAAGTTGTGCGCCACCATGGGCCGGAACACGTTCAGCTCGAAATTGCCCGATGCCCCGCCCATGTTGATGGCCACATCGTTGCCCATCACCTGGCAGCACAGCATGGTCAGCGCTTCGCACTGCGTGGGGTTGACCTTGCCGGGCATGATGGACGAGCCGGGCTCGTTCTCGGGGATGGTGATTTCGCCGATGCCGCTGCGTGGCCCACTGGCCAACCAGCGCACATCGTTGGCCACCTTCATCAGGCTGGCTGCCAGGGTCTTGAGCACGCCATGGGCGTGCACCAGGGCATCGCAGGCGGCCAGGGCCTCGAACTTGTTGGGCGCCGTGACAAAGGGCAGCCCGGTGCGCTGCGCCAGTTCGAGCGCCACGCCCTCGGCAAAACCCTTGGGCGCGTTCAGGCCCGTGCCCACGGCCGTGCCGCCCAGTGCCAGTTCGCACAAGTGCGGCAGCGCGGCACGCACATGTTTTTCTCCCTGGGCCAGTTGCGCCACCCAGCCCGAGATTTCCTGGCCCAGCGTCAGCGGGGTGGCGTCCTGCAGGTGGGTGCGGCCGATCTTGACGATGCCGTCGAAATCGCGGGCCTTGCGCTCCAGCGTGCCGCGCAGCAGGGCCATGGCAGGCAGCAGGCGCTGCGTCAGCGCATCCACCGCTGCCACATGCATGGCGGTGGGGAACACGTCGTTGCTGGACTGGCTGCGGTTCACATCATCGTTGGGATGCACCTTGCGGCCCTCGCCGCGCTCGCCGCCCAGCAGCTCGCTGGCGCGGTTGGCCAGCACCTCGTTGACGTTCATGTGGGTCTGCGTGCCCGAGCCGGTCTGCCACACCACCAGCGGAAACTCCTGCGCGTGCAGGCCGTCGATCACCTCCTGCGCAGCGGCCACGATGGCATCGGTCTTGTCGCGCGCCATCAGGCCCAGCGCATGGTTGACCGTGGCCGATGCCTGCTTCACCAACGCCAGCGCCCGAAGGATCTCCTGCGGCTGGCGCTCGCCGGAAATGGCGAAATGGAGCAAGGAGCGCTGCGTCTGCGCCCCCCAAAGCCGGTGCGCGGGCACCTCGATGGGGCCCAAGGTATCGCGTTCGGTACGGAAGTTCATGGCAGACCTCGCAATGAAACCATCGACAGCCGAGTGCCCCCTGCCACCCCACCTGCACCGGGCAAGGGTCGCGTCAGCGGGCAGCGGCGATAATTGGCGGGTTTCCCCACACTCCACCGCAGAGTATCGCCCCACCATGACCACCATCCGCCAAGAAGACCTGATCGAGTCCATCGCCGCTGCGCTGCAGTACATCAGCTACTACCACCCGGCCGACTACATCCAGCATCTGGCCCGCGCCTATGAACGCGAGCAGAGCCCTGCCGCCAAGGACGCCATGGCGCAGATCCTGACCAACAGCAAGATGAGCGCCTACGGCCACCGCCCCATCTGCCAGGACACGGGCATCGTCAACGTCTTCCTCAAGGTGGGCATGAACGTGCGCTGGGAAGGCTTCACCGGCAGCCTGGAAGACGCCATCAATGAAGGCGTGCGCCGTGGCTACAACCACCCCGACAACATGCTGCGCGCCTCTGTCGTGGCCGACCCCCTGTTCGCACGCAAGAACACCAAGGACAACACGCCCGCCGTCATCTTCTCCGAGATCGTGGCCGGCGACACACTGGACATCACGGTCGCGGCCAAGGGCGGCGGCAGCGAGAACAAGTCCAAGATGATCATGATGAACCCCAGCGACAACCTGGTGGACTGGGTGCTCAAGACCGTGCCCACCATGGGCGCTGGCTGGTGCCCACCGGGCATGCTGGGCATCGGCATCGGCGGCACGGCAGAAAAGGCTGTCCTGCTGGCCAAGGAAAGCCTGATGGACGACCTGGACATGTACGAGCTGCAGGCCAAGAACGCTCGGGGCGAGAAGCTCACCCAGGTGGAAGAGCTGCGCCTGGAACTGTTCGAGAAGGTCAATGCCCTGGGCATCGGCGCGCAGGGCCTGGGGGGCCTGACCACCGTGCTGGACGTGAAGATCAAGATGTACCCCACGCACGCCGCCAGCAAGCCTGTGGCCATGATCCCCAACTGCGCGGCCACGCGCCACGCCCATTTCGTGATGGACGGCTCCGGCCCGGTCTATATGGACCCACCCAGCCTGGACCTGTGGCCCAAGGTGGACTGGGAACCCAACACCGAGACCAGCAAGCGCGTGGACCTCAACACGCTCACCAAGGAAGAGGTCGCAAGCTGGAAGCCGGGCCAGACCCTGCTGCTCAACGGCAAGATGCTCACCGGCCGCGACGCGGCGCACAAGCGCATCCAGGACATGCTGGCCAAGGGCGAGAAGCTGCCCGTGGACTTCACCAACCGCGTGATCTACTACGTCGGCCCCGTCGATCCGGTCGGTGACGAAGTTGTTGGCCCAGCAGGCCCGACCACCGCCACGCGCATGGACAAGTTCACCGACATGATGCTGGCCCAGACCGGCCTGATCGCCATGGTCGGCAAGGCCGAGCGCGGCCCCACCGCGATCGAGGCCATCAAGAAGCACCAGAGCGCCTACCTGATGGCCGTGGGCGGCGCCGCCTACCTGGTCTCCAAGGCCATCAAGGGTGCCAAGGTGGTGGGCTTTGCCGATCTGGGCATGGAGGCCATCTACGAATTTGACGTGGTGGACATGCCCGTGACCGTGGCTGTGGACGCCGGTGGCACCAGCGCCCACATCACCGGCCCGGCCGAGTGGCAAAAGCGCATCGCCACGGGCGAATTCAAGGGCATCAGCGTCAACGCGGGCTGACTACACCAGCGCTCTCTGCCGCACGCATGAACGACACAGCGCAGCAGCCCATCGGCGTGTTCGACAGTGGTGTCGGCGGCCTGAGCGTGCTGCAGGCGCTGCGTGCCGAACTGCCGCACGAGCGCTTCGTGTACCTGGCCGACAGCGGCCATGCCCCCTACGGTGAGCGCGGCGACGCCTATGTGGCTGCGCGCACCCATGCCATCAGCGACTTTCTTTGCGCGCAGCACCACATCAAGGCGCTGGTGGTGGCCTGCAACACGGCCACGGCTGCCGCCATCCACGAAGCACGGGTGCGCCACCCGCAGCTACCCCTGGTAGGCGTCGAGCCTGCACTCAAGCCCGCCGTGGCAGCCACACGCACTGGCCATGTGGGGGTGATCGGCACGCGCGGCACGCTGGGCAGCGCCAAGTTTGCCCGGCTCCTGGCCTCGCTGGAAGGACAGGCGCGCTTCACCATCCAGCCCTGTGACGGGCTGGCCCATGCCATCGAACGCAGCACCGCCCACCCACCTACGGCTACGCAGGATGCTACAGAAATAAGAGCACTTTGCGCCCAGTACACGGGCGCCATGGGCCCATTTGGTACAGAAGAAGGCGCGATCGATACGCTGGTGCTCGGCTGCACCCACTATGTATTTGCGCAGGACATCCTGCGCGACCTGCTGGGCCCTGACGTGGCCCTGATCGCCACAGGCGAGCCCGTGGCACGCCAGACCCGGCGCCTGCTGCAAACAGCCCATGCCCTGGCCTGCCAGGAAACGCCCCTCGGCGCAGACGCGGTCACTGTGTTCACCACCGGCGCCCTGGAGCCGCTGCAGAACGCCGTGGGCCGCTGGCTGCAGTTGCCTGCGCGGTGCTGTTCTACAGTGGATTTGTAGTCAGGCGTCCCAGAGCCGCTCGCCAGACGACTCCATGTGGGTCAGGTAGAGACGGACATCGAGCTCGTACTGGTGGTAGTGCGGCTCCATGTGCTGGCACAGTTGGTAGAAGGCCTTGTCGTGCTCGCGTTCGCGAAGGTGTGCCAGCTCATGCACCACGATCATGCGCAGAAACTCTTCGGGCGCCTGCTTGAAGAGGGCGGCAATCCGGATCTCGTGCCGAGCGGCAAGTTTGCGCCCCTGGACCCGTGCGACGGTGCTGTGCAGCCCCAGCGCATGGCGCACCACGTGGATCTTGTTGTCAAACACCACCTTGTTGACCGCATCTGCGTTGCGCAGGTGCTGGCTCTTGAGATCCATGGCGTACTGGTACAGCGCCTTGTCGGTGCGCACCGCATGGGCCTGTGGGTATCTGCGCAACAGCAACGGACCCAGAGCGGCCGGGTCCTGGGCCAGCAGCGTGGACACCTGATCTCTGATGCCTGCCGGGTAGGAAGAGAGGTACGCCAGCCCGGAAAGCGCATGCAGCGCGCCTGTCATCGGACGCCGAGTCAATGCAGATGGCGCGGCCGGCGACCTCCGCCGCCGCCGCCGTGCCCGCCTGCCGGCCCACCGGGGCCGCGCGGGGGCTTGCCAATCTCCAGCGAGTTGACCAGGGCATCGAAGCGCTGCGAGAAGAGCTTGTCGATCTCTGCCACCACGCCGCCGAGTTCGGAGCCGTCGAAATGCCGCTCCATCATGTTCACGACATCCTGCACCAACAGGTCACGCTGCACCTGCATGATGGCGGCAGGCGTGGGACCCACGAAGAGCATCATGAAGTCATCGCGGGCCTCGGCATCGTCGTCCGCCTCGTCTTCATCGAACTCGGTGTCGTAGAAGGTGATTTCAATGGCAGCGCCCTGCTCTGCCAGATCGTTCAGCCCCATGCACATGTCGTCCAGCGACTGACGGAAGTCCTCATCGCCCCGCACCGTCCAGCACATCTGCAGGGTGTGGGCCTTGGCATCGAACTGGATGCCCGGCTCCTCTTCGTAGGCACTGGCGGCGCCATCGGCCAGCGAACGCGCACCCGCATATTTCCACAGGGGTTTGAGGGCATCCTGCAACTGATCGTAGTCCACACCAGGACGCAGTTGCACCTGGCCGTGCACGTGGATTTCGAAGGGAGCGTTGTAATGTGGCATGTTCAGTTTCAGTGGTGGTGCCCCGAGCCGGGGTCGAACCGGCACGCCCCTTTTCAGGAAGCGGCGGATTTTAAGTCCGCAGTGTCTACCAATTTCACCATCGGGGCGAGTCGCTCCAGGGCGTGCGCTCATGCGCAGCGTACCCCTTGCCCACCATGCGCGCAATGCCCATCAGGCCGCGCACGGCACCAGGCCCTGCAAATGCAAAAGGGAAGCCGAAGCTTCCCTTTTTGAACTGGAGCGGGAAAAGAGTCTCGAACTCTCGACCTCAACCTTGGCAAGGTTGCGCTCTACCAACTGAGCTATTCCCGCATGGTGCCTGTTCAATCTGACGATCAGATCAAGGCTGGCAAGCCTCGCATTATAGCGCAATTTTCAGCGCTATCCAGAACTTTGGATGCATGCCGTGCAAAACACGGCCAGCCACCGAGGTTCTGGAGGCGCGGTCCGGAGTCGAACCGGACTAACCGGATTTGCAATCCGGGGCATAACCGCTTTGCTACCGCGCCAAACCTTCGCTTCGACAAAAAAGGGAAGCGGCTGCTTCCCTTTTTCGCGGAATCTGGAGCGGGAAAAGAGTCTCGAACTCTCGACCTCAACCTTGGCAAGGTTGCGCTCTACCAACTGAGCTATTCCCGCATTGTTTGCAGCCTTACATTCTACAACGCTTGTCTGCAATAAACGCATTGTAGCGCATTTTTTGAGGGGACTTTCAATAACCCTTCAATGTTTTACGGATTCCGCCGTCGGCACAGCGGCCGCCTTGTCCGCAGCAGCAGCCACCACAGCGGCGGCGGCCACCTCCTCGTCGGTCAGCGGCACGGGCTTGCGCTCCAGGGCGATTTCGAGCACCTTGTCGATCCACTTGACGGGAACAATCTCGAGGCCACTCTTGACGTTGTCCGGAATCTCCTGAAGGTCCTTGACGTTCTCTTCGGGGATGAGCACCGTGCGAATGCCGCCGCGCAAGGCCGCCAGCAGCTTTTCCTTCAGACCACCGATGGCGGTCACCTCGCCGCGCAGGGTGATCTCGCCCGTCATGGCCACATCGCCGCGCACTGCAATGCCGGTGAGGGCCGACACAAAAGCCGTGACCATGGCAGCGCCCGCGCTGGGGCCATCCTTGGGCGTCGCACCATCGGGCACGTGGATGTGCACGTCCTTCTTGTCAAACACCTCGTCCTTGATGCCCAGCATCCGGGCACGGCTGCGGACCACGGTGCGTGCGGCCTCCACGGACTCCTTCATTACATCACCCAGCGAGCCCGTGCGCGTGATGACGCCCTTGCCCGGCATGGTGACGGCCTCGATGGTCAGCAGATCGCCCCCCACCTCGGTCCAGGCCAGGCCCACGACCTGGCCCACCTGGTTCTGCTGCTCGGCACGGCCATAGGTGTACTTGCGCACGCCCAAGAAGTCCGGCAGATTGTCTGGAGTCACCACCACCTTGGGCTCGTACTTCTTGAGCAGCAGGCCCTTGATCACCTTGCGGCAGATTTTGGAGAGCTCGCGCTCCAGCGAACGCACACCCGCCTCGCGCGTGTAGTAGCGCACCATGTCGCGCACGGCAGCCTCGGTCACCTCCAGCTCGCCGTCCTTCACGCCATTGTTCTTGAGCTGCTTGGGCAGCAGGTACTTCATGGCGATGTTGGTTTTCTCATCCTCGGTGTAACCCGACAGGCGGATCACTTCCATGCGGTCGAGCAGCGCCGAGGGGATGTTCATCGAGTTCGAGGTGGCCACGAACATGACATCGGACAGATCGAAATCGACCTCGACGTAGTGGTCGCCGAAGGTGTGGTTCTGCTCGGGGTCCAGCACCTCCAGCAGCGCGCTCGACGGGTCGCCCCGGAAATCCTGGCCCAGCTTGTCGATCTCGTCGAGCAGGAACAGCGGATTGCGCGTACCAATCTTGCCCAGGCTCTGCAGCACCTTGCCGGGCATGGCGCCAATGTAGGTGCGTCGGTGGCCGCGGATCTCGGCCTCGTCGCGCATACCGCCCAGTGCCATGCGCACGTACTTGCGCCCCGTGGCCTTGGCGATGGACTGGCCCAGCGAGGTCTTGCCCACGCCGGGTGGCCCCACCAGGCACAGAATGGGCGCCTTGACCTTGTCCACGCGCTGCTGCACGGCAAGGTATTCAAGGATACGGTCCTTGACCTTGTCCAGGCCGTAGTGGTCTTCGTTGAGCACCACCTCGGCGTTGCCCAGGTCGTGCTTGATCTTGGTCTTCTTGCTCCAGGGCAGCGAGACCAGCACGTCGATGTAATTGCGCACCACCGTGGCCTCGGCCGACATGGGCGACATGAGCTTGAGCTTCTTGAGCTCGGCCTCGGCCTTCTTGCGCGCCTCGGCGGGCATCTTGGCGGCCTTGATCTTCTTGTCGATCTCTTCGAGGTCCGCGCCCTCCTCGCCCTCGCCGAGTTCCTTCTGGATGGCCTTGACCTGCTCATTGAGGTAGAAGTCGCGCTGGTTCTTCTCCATCTGCCGCTTGACGCGGCTGCGGATGCGCTTGTCCACGTTGAGGATCTCGACCTCGCGGTCCAGTTGCTCGAACAGGTTTTCCAACCGCTCCTTCACACCAGCCAGGTCCAGCACGGCCTGCTTGTTCTCCAGCTTGAGCGGCAGGTGCGCGGCGATGGTGTCGGCCAGGCGGCCGGGATCGTCGATGCTGGAGATCGAGGTCAGGATCTCCGGCGGAATCTTCTTGTTGAGCTTGACGTAGTGGTCGAACTGCTGCATCACCGCACGGCGCAGTGCCTCGATCTCACTGGGGGGCGCATCGGCCTGGTGCTCGATGGGAGCCACCGTGGCGCTGAAATGGGTTTCCGCATCCTCAATGGACTGGACCTGCGCGCGCTGCTGGCCCTCGACCAGCACCTTCACGGTGCCATCGGGCAGCTTGAGCATCTGCAGGATGGTGGAAACGCAGCCCACATCGAACATGTCCTTGACGGACGGCTCGTCCTTGGCAGCAGCTTTTTGGGCCACCAGCATGATGCGGCGGTCGGCCTCCATGGCCAGTTCCAGCGCCTTGATGCTCTTGGGGCGTCCCACAAACAGTGGAATCACCATGTGGGGAAATACGACCACATCACGCAGCGGCAACAGCGGCAGCGCAATGGGAGTGGAAGGCAGGGGGGGGTGTCCGGACATGGGATTCCTCATCAATCTACCAAGCATATGACCCGCAGATGCTCAATTTCAAGCCCAAGCCCGCCTCGAAACCCGGCTTGGGTGGCACTGCCAGGGGCTGCCTGGCAGTGAATGGGCTGCCCACAGCTGGCAGGGCGTCAGGCCTTCTTCGCGGCTTCGCGGTACACCAGCAGGGGCGGCTTGCCCTCTTCAATGGTGGACTCATCGACCACCACCTTTTCGACGTTGCTGGCATTGGGCAGATCGAACATGGTATTGATCAGTGCCTGCTCCAGAATGGAACGCAGCCCGCGCGCTCCAGTCTTGCGCGCCAGCGCCTTGCGGGCAATGGCCTTGAGCGCGGCGGGGCGGATCTCCAGTTCGGCGCCCTCCATCGCCAGCAGCTTGTTGTACTGCTTGACGAGTGCATTCTTGGGTTCGGTCAGGATCTGCACCAGTGCGTCCTCGCCCAGTTCCGCCAACGCGGCCACCACGGGCATGCGACCCACCAGCTCGGGGATCAGGCCGAACTTGATCAGATCCTCAGGTTCGATTTCCTGGAACACCTCGCTCAGAGAGCGCTGCTTCTTGCTCTTGACGGCTGCGCCGAAACCGATGCCCGAGGCCTCGGTGCGGTTCTCGATGACCTTCTCCAGGCCAGCGAACGCGCCGCCGCAGATGAACAGGATGTTGGTCGTGTCGATCTGCAGGAAATCCTGGTTGGGGTGTTTGCGTCCGCCCTGGGGTGGAACGCTGGCCATGGTGCCCTCGATGAGCTTGAGCAGCGCCTGCTGCACGCCCTCGCCCGACACATCGCGCGTGATGCTGGGGTTGTCCGACTTGCGCGAGATCTTGTCGATCTCATCGATGTAAACGATGCCGCGCTGCGCACGCTCCACTTCGTAGTTGCAGCTTTGCAGGAGCTTCTGGATGATGTTCTCGACATCCTCCCCCACATAGCCCGCTTCGGTCAGCGTGGTGGCGTCAGCCATCACAAAGGGCACATCAAGCATGCGCGCCAGCGTTTGCGCCAGCAGCGTCTTGCCCGACCCCGTGGGGCCGATGAGCAGGATGTTGCTCTTGGACAGCTCCACGTCGTCCTTGGCCGCCTTGTCCTTGTGGCGCAAGCGCTTGTAGTGGTTGTACACCGCCACCGCCAGCGTTCGCTTGGCGGCCTCCTGGCCAATCACATAGTTGTCCAGATTGGCCTTGATTTCGGACGGCGTGGGCAGATCGGTCTTGGCTTCACGGCTCGCTTCGCCTGCAGGCAGCTCGTCGCGGATGACTTCGTTGCACAGGTCAATGCACTCGTCGCAAATGAAGACCGACGGACCGGCAATCAGCTTCTTCACCTCGTGCTGGCTCTTGCCGCAGAACGAGCAGTAAAGGGTTTTTTCGCTGGATGAGCCTTTTTTCTCGGCCATGGGAAGCTGTGCCTTGTGTGTTACTGAAAGTTGTCGGGATGATACCCAAAGCAGGGGAATGCGCCACGGGCCGGAAAACCAGCCCTGCGGGCGCTCTGCACAGGATCAGGGCCGCTTGGCGATCACCTGATCGACGATGCCGTAGTCCTTGGCCTCGTCGGCGGTCATGAAGTAGTCGCGCTCGGTATCCTGCTTCACCTTCTCGATCGGCTGCCCCGTGCGCTCGGCCAGGATGCGGTTCATCTGGTCCTTGGTGCGCAGGATGTCGCGCGCGTGGATCTCGATGTCCGTGGCCTGACCACGCGCGCCACCGAGCACCTGGTGGATCATGATCTTGGAGTTGGGCAGCGAGAAGCGCTTGCCCTTGGCACCCGCTGCCAGCAGGAAGGCGCCCATGCTGGCGGCGAAGCCGCAGCACAGCGTGGAAACGTCGGGCTTGATGAACTGCATGGTGTCGTAAATGGCCATGCCCGCCGTGACGCTGCCACCCGGGGAGTTGATGTAGAACGAGATGTCCTTGTCCGGGTTCTCGCTTTCCAGGAACAGCAACTGCGCCACCACCAGGTTGGCCGTCTGGTCGTTGACCTCGCCCACCAGGAAGATCACGCGTTCCTTGAGCAGACGCGAATAGATGTCGTACGACCGCTCGCCGCGGCCCGACTGTTCGATGACCATGGGGATCATGCCCAGGGCCTGTGTTTCCAGTGCGCTCATGTAGGTTTCTCCATTGCAGGCGGGTAATGTACCCAGAAATGAAATGGGGCTTGTGCCCACGGTCACAAGCCCCCAAGCATGGCTTCAGTGCACGCACAGGCCCGCAACGGCCCGTGCGCTGCGGCCTATCAGGCCTGCGCTGCAGCCGCGCCCATCAGTTCGTCAAAGGTGACGTCCTTGTTGGTCACCTTGGCCTTGCTCAGCACAAAGTCGGCCACGTTGTTCTCGATCACCACGGCCTCGACTTCGGCCAGACGCTGGCGGTCGCTGAAGTACCAGCGCACCACGTCTTCGGGCTTCTCGTAGCTGGCTGCCAGCTCGTCGATGTGGGCCTTGAGCTGGTCCGGCTGGGCATGCAGGTTGTTGGCGCGCACCACCTCGGCCACCACAAGACCCAGGCGCACGCGGCGCTCGGCCTGCGCACGGAAAATGTCGTCCGGAATTTCGGCCTTGTCGGCGTCCTTGATGCCACGCTGCTTCAGCTCGGCGCGTGCGCCAGCCTTGAGGCGCTCGATTTCGGCCTGCACGCTCGCGTTGGGCAGGTCCAGCTCGGCCTTGGCCAGCAGTGCGTCCATCACGGCAGCCTTGTTGCGGGCCAGCAGGCGGAACTTGACTTCGCGCTCCAGGTTCTTCTTGATGTCGGCACGCAGACCGTCCACCGTGGCGTCGGCAATGCCCAGCGACTTGGCCAGCGCATCGTTCACTTCGGGCAGGTGCGAGGCTTCGATCTTCTTGACCGTGACCAGGAAGTCGGCCGTCTTGCCCGCCACGTCCTTGCCGTGGTAGTCGGCCGGGAAAGCCAGGGGGAAAGTCTTGCTCTCGCCCACCTTCATGCCGCGCACGGCATCTTCAAATTCCTTCAGCATCTGGCCTTCGCCCACCAGGAACTGGAAGTCCTCGGCCTTGCCGCCGGCGAAGGGTTCGCCGTCGATCTTGCCTTCGAAGTCCACGGTCACGCGGTCGCCGTCCTGGGCGGCTGCGTCCAGGGCGCGCTGGGCAAAGCTGCGGCGCTGCTTGCGCAGGATGTCCAGCGTGCGGTCGATGGCGCTGTCGGTCACTTCGGTGGCCAGCTTTTCCACTTCGACGTCGGACAGGTCACCGATCTTGACTTCGGGGAAGACTTCAAACACGGCGTCGAAGGTCATTTCGCCCTCGGGCGCACCTTCCTTCTCGGTGATGCGCGGCTGGCCTGCCACGCGCAGCTTGGCTTCGTTGGCGGCCAGGGTGAAGGCCTCACCGACCTTGTCGTTCAGCACTTCGTACTGCACCGAGTAACCGTAGCGCTGCGCCACCACGTTCATGGGCACCTTGCCGGGACGGAAGCCGTCCATCTTGACGGTGCGCGCCATGCGCTTGAGGCGCGATTCAACTTCACTCTGCACAGCGGCCAGGGGCAGGCTCAGCGTGATCTTGCGTTCGAGCTTTTCAAGGGTTTCAACGGTAACAGCCATGGCTACTCCTAAATTTCTGAATAAACGCGCCAACTGCGGAGCAGTGGCGCCGTGTCCGGACAAGTCTCAAAGGGGTGGTGCGCGGGGGGGGACTCGAACCCCCACACCATTGCTGGCGTCAGGACCTAAACCTGGTGCGTCTACCAATTTCGCCACCCGCGCGGTCTTCAAACAGACAGGCGGCAAGCACCGCCTGCCGCCTGTGTGAAACTGGTTAACTCTTGATTTTAACCTGATGCGGGCACATCAATCCCCGGCGCCCACTTCGGGCTCTGGCCGACGCACCCGGAACCAGGCCGCATACATGGCCGGCAGGGCCAGCAGCGTGAGCACGGTGGCCACGATCAGCCCGCCCATGATGGCCACGGCCATGGGCCCCCAGAACACGCTGCGCGAGAGCGGGATCATGGCCAGCACGGCGGCCGCGGCTGTCAGCACGATGGGGCGCAGGCGGCGCACCGCCGACTCCACGATGGCGTCCCACGCCGGAACGCCGCGCGCGCGGTCCTGCTCGATCTGGTCGATCAGGATGACCGAGTTGCGCTGGATCATACCCATGAGCGCGATCACGCCCAGCAGCGCCACAAAGCCGAACGGCCGCCCCAGCAAAATCAGCGCCCCGGCCACACCAGCGATACCCAGCGGCCCGGTCAGGAACACCAGCATGGCGCGGCTGAAGCTGTGCAGTTGCAGCATCAGCAGTGTGAAGGTGACGAACAGCATGATGGGCACGCCCGCCGCGATGGACGACGAGCCCTTGGAGCTTTCGGCCACCGCGCCCGCCACGGTGATGTGGTAGGCGTTCTGCCCTGCGGCGTGCCAGTCGGCCTCGATCTTGCGCAGCGCGGGCAGCAGTTGCTGCGTGACCGTGGCCCCCTGCAGGCCCTTCACCACATCGCCCTGCACGGTGATGGCGTACTCGCGGCCCTCGCGCCACATCACGCCCGGCTCCCAGGTGAACACCGGCTTGGCGATCTGCGTGAGCGGGATCGAGCGGCCGCTGGCCGTGGGCAGGTAGGCGTTGGCAATGT
This sequence comes from Simplicispira sedimenti, assembly GCF_022760965.1. Lineage (NCBI taxonomy): Bacteria > Pseudomonadati > Pseudomonadota > Betaproteobacteria > Burkholderiales > Comamonadaceae > Simplicispira > Simplicispira sedimenti. Next base: position 10,149 of record NZ_JAKVIJ010000013.1, on the reverse strand, counting down.
CGGTGATGGCGCGGCGCTCGTCCTCGGGCTGGCGCAGCACGATGTCGATGAGCTTGTCGCCCTCGCGGTACTGGCCCACCTGCATGCCGGTCTGCATGACCTTGGACGCCTGCGCGATGGACTGGCTCGTCACGCCCAGCGCGAGCGCCTTGTCCTGGTCCACCTCCAGGCGCAGCACCTTGACGGACTCGTTCCAGTTGTCGTTCACGCCGCGCATGTTCGGCGAGGCACGCAGCACCGCCTTCACCTCGTCGGCATGGGCACGCAGCACCGCCGGATCCGGCCCCATCACGCGGAACTGCACCGGATACGGTACCGGCGGCCCGTTGGGCAGCAGCTTGACGCGGCCACGCACCTCGGGGAACTCCTGCGCCAGCAGGGCCGGCAGCGAGGCCAGCAGCGCCTCGCGCTTTTTCAGGTCCTGCGCCAGCACGATGAACTGCGACACGTTGCTCTGCGGGAACACCTGGTCCAGCGGCAAATAGAAACGCGGCACGCCCGAACCCACCCAACCACTGACCGTGGCCACGCCGGGCTGCTCCATGAGGCGCTTTTCCACGCGCAGCGTGACTTCCTCGTTGCCCGCATACGAGGTGCCCTCGGGGAACCACAGGTCCACTAGGATTTCGGGGCGGTTGGAATCCGGGAAGAACTGCTGCTGCACCTTGCCCATGCCCACAATGCCCAGGGCAAAAATCAGCAAGGTGGCGCCAATGGTCATCCAGCGGTGTTCCACGCACCAGTGCACCAGGCGCCGGAAGGCCGTGTAGAACGGGCTGTCAAACACCTCGTGCGGGTCGTCGGTGATGCCCGCAGCCACCACATGCGGCGGCGGCTTGAGCAGCAGAGTGCCCAAATAGGGCACGAAGTACACCGACGCAATCCAGCTCAGCACCAGCGCAATGACCGTAACTGCAAAGATGGCGAAGGTGTACTCCCCCACCGCCGACTTGGCGATGCCGATGGGCAGAAAGCCCACCGCCGTGATGAGTGTGCCTGTCAGCATGGGCATGGCCGTCAGCTCGTAGGCGAAGGTGGCGGCGCGCATCTTGTCGTAGCCTTCTTCGAGCTTGAGCACCATCATCTCGACGGCAATGATGGCGTCGTCCACCAGCAGCCCCAGCGCGATGATGAGCGAGCCCAGCGACACCTTGTGCAGGCCTATGCCCCAGTACCACATGGCCAAAAAAGTCACCGCCAGCACCAGCGGAATGGTGATGGCCACCACCAGGCCGGGGCGCGGGTCGATGTACCAGCGCTTCCACCAGCGCTGCTCGCCCGTGCGCTTGTGCATCCCCAAGCTGACGAAGCTCACGGCCAGCACGATGGCCACGGCCTCGATCAGCACCTTGACGAATTCATTGACCGAACTGGCCACCGACTTGGGCTGGTCCTGCACGTTCACCAGTTGCACGCCCGCAGGCAAGGTCTTGGCGATCGAAGCGGTGGCCGCGTGCAAGGCCTTGCCCAGCCGAATGATGTCGCCGCCCTTGGTCATGGAGACACCCAGCGCGATCACCTCCTGCCCTTCGTGGCGCACCTTCACGGCCGTGGGCTCCACATAGCCACGCCGAATTTCGGCAATGTCGCCCAGGCGCAGCATGTTGCCCGTGGCCCCCCGGATGGGCATGGCGCGCAGGTCTTCAATGGCCTGGAACTGCCCGGCCACGCGCACCTGCACCTGGTCCTGCGGCGTCTGCACCACGCCTGCTCCCTCCACGGCGTTCTGCTGGCCCAGCTGCGCCAGCACAGCGTTCATGTCCAGGCCCAGTTGCGACAGTCGCTTTTGCGAGACCTCGATGTAGAGCTTCTCGTCCTGCACGCCGAACAGCTCCACCTTGGCCACATCCGGCACGCGCAGCAGTTGTTGGCGCACGTCGTCGGCAAACTGCTTGACCTCGGCGTAGCTGTAGCCCTCGGCCTGCAAAGCGTAGATCACGCCATACACATCGCCAAAGTCGTCGTTGAAGAACGGCCCCTGAACGCCCTGCGGCAGGGTGTAGCGCATGTCGCCCACCTTCTTGCGCACGGTGTACCAGATGTTGGCCACCTCGGCAGCGCGCGTGCTGTCCTTGATCTCCAGGATGATCTGCGACTCGCCGGGCTTGGAGTAGCTGCGGATCTTGTCGGCGTTGGGCACCTCCTGCAGGGTGCGCTCGATCTTGTCGGTCACCTGCTCGGCCACCTGCTGCGCCGTGGCGCCGGGCCAGTAGGTGCGCACCACCATGGCACGGAAGGTAAACGGCGGGTCTTCGTCCTGCCCCAGTTGGAAGTAGGCCGCAATGCCCAGCACCATCAGCACCACCATCAGGTAGCGCGTGAGCGGGGCATGGTCGATGGCCCAGCGGGAGAGGTTGAAGCCCTCTTTCGGTTGCACTGGCGTCATGGCGTGCTCACTGGGCAGAGGAGGCAGCGGCAGCCGCAGCATCATTTGCTACTGTTTTTGTAGCTGCTTGCGCTTGTCCAGATTGCCTTGGAGCCGATTTTGGCTGAAACACCACAACCTTTTGCCCCGGCGTGAGCACATGCACCCCGGTGCTCACCACCTGCATGCCCGGCGTGAGGCCGCCCACGATGACGGCGTCGTTGCCGTCGGCCGTGGCCACCTGCACCACCTGCGAGCGCACCGTGCCCTTGTCGGCCTCGTACACCCACACTGCCGTTGCCTGGCCCTCCTGGCGCAGCGCCGTGGTGGGCAGCTTGATGGCCTGCAAACCCTTGGCCGCCAGCGCCTGCGGCACCACATGCACCGTGGAGCCCAGCGGTGGCGCAGTGGCCGGGTCGATTTTCACCTTGACGGTGAAGGTGCGCGTGACCGGGTCGGCACTGGCCGCCACCTCGCGCACGGTGCCGGGCAAGGACTCGCCCGTGGACCAGGTGCGCACCTGCACCGGCTGGCCCGGCTCCAGGCGGGTGACCTTGTCCTCCGGCACGGCGATGACCACATCGCGCGCGCCATCGTGCGCCAGACGCAGCACGGGCGTGCCTGCGGCCAGCACCTGGCCGGGCTCGGCATCAATGCCCGTGACCACGCCCGAAGCGTCTGCCTGCAGGCGCGTGTACTGCGCCTGGTTGCCCTGGGCCTGGGCCTGCGCCTGGGCCTGCTGCAATTGCGAACGCGCCGCCTTCAGCGCGCTTTCGCGGCGCTCGAGCTCGGCGCCGCTGATGAAGTTCTGCTCCTTGAGCTTGCCGAAACGCTGGAAATCGGCTGCCGCCAGCTCGTACTGCGTTTGCGCTGCGGCCACCTGTGCGCGCGCTGCGGCGGCGCTCAACTGGTAGTCCTGCGGGTCGATCTGCGCCAGCACCTGCCCGGCCTGCACGCGCTGGCCCAGTTGCACGGGGCGCTCGACCAGCTTGCCCGCCACGCGAAAGCCCAGGCGCGACTCCACGCCTGCACGCACCTCGCCCGCGTACTCCTGCACCGTCTGCAGCTCGCTGGCACCCACCGTGAGCAGCTTGACCGCCCGCACCGGCTCGGGCGGGGGCTCGGGCTGCGAGCAGGCGGTGACCAGGGAAAGCAGGGCCAGAACCCCCAAAAGCCCCATACGGGGCTGTGCTGCGGACGAAGTTCGCATGGATGTGTCCAAATAATTACTGACTGACTGGTTAGTAATCTATGTGATCGCTTGTCCCTTGTCAAGCGACAATGCAGCCCGTGAACACACCCCTGCCCCCACCTGTCACCCACTACGAGAACTTTCCCGTGGCGTCCTGGCTGTGCCCGCCGCACCTGCGCGCACCCATTGCCGCCATCTACGCCTTCGCGCGCACGGCCGACGACATCGCCGACGAAGGCCCGGCCAACGCCGCCCAGCGCCTGGCCGACCTGGCCGCCTACCGGGCCGACCTGCACGCCATCGCAGCGGCGCAAGCGCCCTCGGAGCGCTGGTCCGCCGTCTTTGCCCCGCTGGCCGCCATGCTGAAAAGCCACGCCCTGCCCGTGCCGCTGCTGGACGACCTGCTCAGCGCCTTCATCCAAGATGTGGAAAAAACCCGCGATGGCGCCGGCTACGCCCACCGCACCGAATTGCTGGACTACTGCCGCCGCTCGGCCAACCCCGTGGGCCGGCTGCTGCTGCACCTGTACGGCGTGCAGGGCGCGCAGGCGCTGGACGAAAGCGACGCCATCTGCACCGCGTTGCAGCTCATCAACTTCTGGCAGGACCTGAGCGTGGACCTGCCGCGCGCGCGCTTTTACCTGCCCGACGAAGACTGCGCCGCCCACGGCGTGGACCGCGCCCAGTTACTGGCCTTGCGGCCCACGGCGCAGACCACGGCCCTCATCAACGAGCTCTCGCGCTGGACGCGCGCCACCATGCTGCGCGGCGCGCCCCTGGTACACCGCGTACCCGGCCGCATGGGCTGGGAGCTGCGCCTGGTGGTGCAAGGCGGCTTGCGCATTCTGGACAAGGTGGACGCCCTGCAAGGCCGCAGCCTGTGCCAGCGCCCCCGCATCCGCGCGTGGGACGCACCGGGCATGCTGGCCCGCGCCCTGGCGATGTAAGAACGTGTTCACGTTTTAAGTAAGAAACATTCATGCCCCGCAACCCGCGCTGAAGCCTGTGCGCCTTGGGCTACAAGATCCAAAGAAAATTGGGCTCTAGCGCCCGTATTCATTGCGCAAGCAGCTATTGTTTTTATAGCAAACAACACCCCGCGCAGGGCATAGCCAGCGGCAGAGCACACCAACACCTCAGGGAATGTGCGCTTGCCAGCGCGCTGCGGCAGCCCCACGCTTGAGGCCACACAGCTTGCGCTCAGCGCACACCCCATGACCGTCAGCGTTTTCGACCTCTTCAAGATCGGCATCGGCCCATCCAGCTCGCACACTGTGGGCCCCATGATTGCCGCCCGGCACTTTGCCAGCCAGCTCCAGGCGGCGGGCCTGCTGGGCGCCACCCAGCAACTGAACACCGAGCTGTTCGGCTCGCTCAGCGCCACAGGCCGGGGCCACGGCACCGACAGCGCCGTGCTGCTGGGCCTGGCCGGGCACGAGCCCGACCGCATCGACCCCGACCAGATCGCCCCTGCGCTGCTGGACATCCGCAGCCGCCAGCAACTGGCCCTGCTGGGCGAGCACACGGTGCGCTTTGTGGAAAAGGAGCACCTGCTGTTCCGGCGCAAAAGTCTGCCCTTCCACCCCAATGGCCTGCGCTTTGCCGCGCTGGACGCGCAGGGCCAGGAACTGCTGGGCGCCGAATACTTCTCGGTGGGCGGCGGCTTTGTGGTCGATGCGCGCGGTGAGCGCGTGTTCAGCCGCCCCCCTGCACCGCTGGCCGAAAGCCCGGTGCCCTACTCCTACGCCAGCGCCACCGAGCTGCTGGCGCTGTGCCGCACGCACAGCTTGAGCGTGGCCCAGTTGCAGCGCGCCAATGAAGAGCACCTGCGCAGCCCCGCGCAGGTGCACGACGGCCTGGCCGCGCTGTGGCAGACCATGGCCGCCTGCGTGCAGCGTGGCTGCGCCGCGCAGGGCCACCTGCCGGGGCCACTGCAGATCCGGCGGCGCGCGGCCGAGCTACAGCACAAGCTCAGCAGCGCCCCCGAGGCCGCGCTGCGCGACCCGCTGTCCATGCTCGACTGGGTCAATCTGTACGCCATGGCCGTGAACGAGGAAAACGCCGCCGGCGGCCGCGTGGTGACGGCGCCCACCAACGGCGCCGCAGGTGTGATCCCGGCGGTGCTGCACTACTACGTGAAGTTCATCCCCACCGCCACCGAGGCGGGCATTGCCGACTTCCTGCTCACCGCAGGCGCCATTGGCGGCATCTACAAGATGAACGCTTCGCTCTCGGGCGCCGAAGTGGGCTGCCAGGGCGAGGTGGGCGTGGCCTGCTCCATGGCCGCAGGCGCGCTGGCCGCCGTACTGGGCGGCACGCCCGCGCAGGTGGAAAACGCTGCCGAAATCGGCATGGAACACAACCTGGGCATGACCTGCGACCCCGTGGGCGGGCAGGTGCAAATCCCCTGCATCGAGCGCAACGCCATGGGCGCCATCAAGGCCATCAACGCCGCACGCCTGGCACTGCGCGGCGACGGCACACACGTGGTGTCGCTGGACCAGGTCATCCGCACCATGGTGCAGACGGGCAAGGACATGATGTCCAAGTACAAGGAAACCTCGCGCGGCGGCCTGGCCGTGAACGTGGTCGAGTGCTGAAAAAACGGGCACCGAGGGCTCAATGCCCCCAGCGCCCGCTGCTCTGTGCTGAGCCGTGTGCCGCTTACCAGCGGTCCGAACGCATGCGCAGCTCCCAGCTGCCGCGCCGCAGCTCGTACACGCCCACAGCGGCGTAGCGCTGCTCTCCCTTCTCATCCCACTTCATGGTGCCGGTGACCGGCGCGTAGCCATTGATACGGCGCAGCGCCGCCGTCACGTCCTTGGGCTTGACCGACTTGGCCGCCTGCATGGCGGCGGTCAGCACATAGGTGCTGTCGTACGAGTAGTGCCCACCATAGGCTGGCGGCACCTTGAAGGCTTCCAGGTAGCGCTCCAGGAACGGGCGGCCCGCCACAAACTCCTTGGCCTCCAGCACCGGCGAAGTGGCAAAAATGCCCTGGATCTGCCCCGCCGCCTTGACCATGTCGGTGGTCTTGACCGTGTCGCCCCCCAGCAGGCGCACGTTGGTGTAGTCGATCTTGGCCAGCGCGGCAATCAGCGCCACGGCCTGGAAGTCGTTGAGCGTGGAGACAATGACGCCCACCTTCTCGGACTTGATCTTGGCGGCCAGCTCGTCAAAAGCCACGGTCTTGTCGTCGAACGACTGGCGCAGCACCACCTCGCGCTTTTCCGCCTTGAGCTGCTCGACCGCACCATCGGTCAAACCCTTGCCGTAGGGCGTGCCATCGTCCAGCGCGGCAAAGCGCACATCGCCAAACTGCGACGACGCAAACGAACCAATGGCCCGGGCCTGCAGGTTGTCGTTGGCCACCATGCGGAAGGTCGTCTCGTGTCCCAGTTGCGTGAACTTGGGGTTGGTGGAAATGGCGATCTGCGCAATGCCTGCCGCTGCATAGATAGGCGCCGTCTCGATGCTGACACCCGAATTGAGGTGCCCCACCACCGCGACCACGCCCGCATCCACCAGTTGCTGCGCCACGGCCTTGCCGGTAGCCGCATCGGCCTTGTCGTCCACCGACATCACCTCCAGGGTGACACGCTTGCCCTCAATGCTGAAATTGGCCTTGTTCAGCTCGTTGACGGCCAACTGCACGCCATTGAGCAGATCCTTGCCCAGTGCGCTGAGCGGGCCGCTCAGCGGCTGCGCGACACCGATCTTGATGCTGTCGGGGATATTGCTGCAACCCGTGAGCAGGCCACCTGCGGCCCAGGGTGCCAGGGCCAGACCAGCAGAAAAACGGCGCCGGTTCAATGGTTGGATCATGCTGAAAACTCCGTCGGATAAATGAAATATCACAGGGGTATATAAGACGCCCGCAAATTTCCCTACCGGGTAAGCCCGACCATTAGTTACTTTCAGGCGCCGCAAGGGCCGCAGATGCACCAAAAAAGTGCAACGCACGGCGCGCTACACATCGGGCCATGGCATGTTTGTTGCTGCGGATGCGGGCATGAACGACACGCTGCGCATTGTGGTGGTGGCGCCCGACCTGGCCATCACCAACCCCGACGACCAACACGCCGCGCGCCTGGCGGCGCGCTCGCGCATGCTGCGCATCGGCCTGCTGGAAAACAACTACAACCTCGTGGCCGCGATACCGGCCGACACCTTCCTGGCCGAGCGGCTGGCGCAATTGCAGCCCGACCTCATCATCGTGGACAGTGAAAGCGAAGCCCGCGACGCCCTGGAGCATGTGGTGCTGGCCACGCGCGAGGCGCCCCGCCCCATCGTCATGTTCACCAACGACGAGGACACCACCCACGTCAAGGACGCCGTGGCCGCGGGCGTGTGCGCCTACATCGTGGCCGGGCTGGCGCCCCAGCGCATCCGCCCCATCCTGGACGTGGCCATGGCCCGCTTTGCCCACGAACAGGCCCTGCGCGCCGAACTGGCCGACGCCCGAACCGAACTGCAGGACCGCAAGACCATCGACCGCGCCAAAGGCCTGCTCATGCAACGCCAGGGCCTGAGCGAGCAGGCCGCCTACGAAAAGCTGCGCAAAACCGCCATGGACAAGGGCCTGAAGCTGGGCGAGGTGGCCCGGCGCATGCTGGACATGGTGGATTTGCTGGGGTAAGCAGCGGCAGGCTCGGACCGCTCGCGGTGCGCTGGTTGGCGCCACCCACCCTGCGGGCACGACACCTGCGCACCAGCGGCGCGGATCACCGGGACTTGCATGGCACAGCAGCCGACGCCATGCGGTTTATGCTTGGCGACATGCTTGTGCACCCCAGGTATTGCCACCTGTCCCGCTTGGAGAGCCCGATGGTCTTTGCTGCTGCGCCGCTGGCGCTGAAGGTTGCCGCCACGCCCCTGGCGCTCTGCAGGCGCCCCACAGCAGCGCCCGCACAAGCCTGCGGTGCATGGCCTGCTGAAGGAGCCCATGATGCTTGACCTGCTGATCACCCATGCCAGTCTGCCGGATGGCCGTTGCGACATGTCGGTCGCCGTTCAGGGAGGCTGCATCGTCGAGGTGGCACCCGGTTTGCACGCACCGGCGCACGAAACCGTGCATGCCCAGGGCCAGTTGCTGAGCCCGCCGTTCTGCGATCCGCACTTTCACATGGACGCGACGCTCAGCTACGGACTGCCGCGCGTCAACCACAGTGGAACGCTGCTCGAAGGGATCGCGCTTTGGGGCGAACTCAAGCCGATGCTGACCGAGGAGGCGCTGGTCGAACGTGCGCTGACTTACTGCGACTGGGCGGTGGCCAAAGGCTTGCTGGCCATCCGCAGCCACGTGGACACCAGCGACCCCAGCCTGTTGCCGGTGCGCGCCATGCTGGAGGTCAAAAACCGCGTTGCGCCCTACTTGGACTTGCAACTGGTCGCCTTTCCGCAGGACGGCGTGCTGCGCACCCCAGGGGGCCTGGACAACCTCCAGCGCGCGCTCGATCTGGGCGTGGATGTGGTGGGCGGCATTCCGCACTTTGAACGCACCATGGGCGAAGGTGCGGCCAGCGTGAAGCTGCTGTGCGAGCTTGCCGCCGAGCGGGGCTTGCCGGTGGACATGCACTGTGACGAGAGCGACGACCCCCTCTCGCGCCACATCGAGACGCTGGCATTGGAGACGCAGCGCCTGGGCCTGCAGGGCCGGGTCAACGGCTCGCACCTCACGTCCATGCACAGCATGGACAACTACTACGTGAGCAAGCTGATTCCGCTGATCGCCGAAAGCGGGGTGAGCGCGGTGGCCAACCCGCTCATCAACATCACCTTGCAGGGGCGGCACGACACCTACCCCAAGCGCCGTGGCATGACGCGGGTGCCCGAGTTGATGGCAGCGGGTGTCACGGTCGCGTTCGGCCACGACTGCGTGATGGACCCCTGGTATTCGCTGGGCAGCGGCGACATGCTGGAGGTCGCGCACATGGGCTTGCACGTCGCGCAGATGACCAGCCAGGCTGGCATGCGCCAATGCTTCGACGCCGTGACGGTGAACGCCGCACGTGTGATGGGACTGGATGGCTACGGCATCGACGTGGGCCGCGACGCCAGCTTTGTGCTGCTGCAGGCACGCGACCCGGTGGAGGCGATACGCCTGCGTGCCACCCGGCTCAAGGTCTGGCGCAAGGGCCTGCTGCTGGCACAGACCGCGCCCTGCGCAGCACAGCTCTCGCTGCCCGGCCGGACGGGCAGCACGGCGTTCATGCCCGCCAAAGCGGCCGGTGGCTGACTGCGCACCGTCGATGGCCTGGGTCACCACGGGCGCCTGTTTCAGGTGACTTCACGGGAGCCAGCGGCGTTCAGCCGCACAGCCCCCCTCGGAAGATTCGCCATGGTGTGTACCGGGCAGAAAAGGACAGAGATCCTCCGTCGCTTTCAGGGTGTTGGAGGCACTCCATGCCAGTGGCCGCTGCGCAGCGAAGCCTTTGGAGCAGAGGCCATGCAGCAAATGACGGCAACCGCTGCAAAGGCGACTTCAGGCTGATTGTTATCGTTCACGGTGGGCATCGCGTCAGGCAGCTTCCAACCCTGAGCAGTCCTTCCCCCGAGTTCCGCAAACCGGGGCATCAGTTCGCAAACACCA
>NZ_JAKVIJ010000012.1:0-143581 GCF_022760965.1 Simplicispira sedimenti | reverse complement strand
CGGCATGCTGATGGACGCCAACGACACCACCAAGGCCTTCCAGGACAAGTTCAAGAAGCGCTTTGGCCAAAACCCCGACGTGTATGGCCCGGCCTACTACGACCAGGTGATGTTCATCGGCGAAGCCATGCAAAAGAGCGGCTCCATCGATCCCGCCAAGGTCGGCGACTGGATGCGCAAGAACCCCTACAAGGGCGTGCTGGGTGAATACGGCTACGACGACAAGGGCAACCGCCTGAAGGCCCCCACGGTCGTCAACACATTCAAGAATGGCAAGCCCGTGGCGCTGAGCAGCCAGTGACACGCGCCCTCCGGCAAACGCCCCGCACACCTGAGGCGAGCGTCGGCTTGCCTATAATGCGGGGCTGCGCGGGTGTCGTTCAATGGTAGGACTCTTGCTTCCCAAGCAAATAACGTGGGTTCGATTCCCATCACCCGCTCCAGACAGCCATCTCTTCAGGCATCAAGCCACCCCACACAACCCGTTGACTCCATGGGAGCAGCGGGTTTTTTGTTGCCTTGAAGACATCGTGCCCCACGGCAAGCAGACCATCGAGGCGTGAGGGATCGTGTTGGCCAACGTCAAGCAGTTCAAGACCTGAAGCGGAGCTTTGCCATGCACATCCCGGCACGCCGTCGCCCTGAGTTCGATGAAGCCAGGTACTACGAATACCCCGAGCACCTGCGCGCAGCCCTTGCCGACATGCCTGCAGCACCTGGGGTGTACCTCTTCCATGGCGAGGAAGGCGACCTACCGCTGTACATCGGCAAGAGCATCAACCTGCGCAACCGTTTGCTGGCCCATCTGCGCACACCCGACGAAGCGCGCATGCTGCGCCAGACCCGGCGCATCAGCCATATCCGTACGGCGGGAGAGATTGGGGCCCTGCTGCTGGAAGCGAAACTGATCAAGGAACTGCACCCGCTGTTCAACCAGAAGCTGCGCCGCAGCCGCCAGCTGTGTGCGCTGCGCATGAACGGCGACCGGCCCGAGGTGGTGTATGCCAAGGACATCCAGTTCGCCACCGAGTCCGGCCTGTACGGCCTGTTCAACAGCCACCGCGCCGCCCAGGAAGGGCTGCGCAAGCTCGCAGACCAGCACAAGCTCTGCTACGGCGCACTCGGCCTGGAAAAGCTCCCGCCCGGCAAGGCGTGCTTCAGGGCCATGCTGCACCAGTGCGCCGGGGTCTGCCGGGGTGATGAATCGCCGCACGCACACCGCCAGCGCCTCTTCACCGCGCTGCTGGACCTGCAGATCGCCACCTGGCCGTATCCGGGCACGGTCGGTCTGATCGAACGCTTCACCCCCGAGCGGAACGAATCGGCGCTGCCACCCCATGCCAACGATGTCCAGATCCATGTGCTGCGCCACTGGTGCTACCTGGGCAGCGTGAGCAAGCCCGAAGAAGCGTCGGCACTGGATTGCGTGGCGGCGGGATTCGACGCCGATGGCTACAAGATCCTGTGCAAGCCGTTGCTCAGCGGGCGCTCCGAGATCATCTTGCTGTGATGTCACACCTCCCTGTGCGCGCTGGTCGACCTTGCCACACCGACAGCGGAAGGCGCCACCCAAGGCTGACGCCCTCCGCCCAAAACGCGCATCAGCACACTTCGTGCGCCCCCGCTAGAATGCGCCCCGCACCGCCGCACAGCGGTGCATTCGCTGGGGGTGCCCCTGCCAACGCTGGCAAGGGGCTGAGAGAGTCCCTTTGAACCTCATTCAGCAGACCGAGATGCCGCCTCAAGATAGGGGCCAAGCACAGGAGGGAGAACAGGGCCAGCGGCCCTTTTTTTACGCCTAGCCAAAGCCCGATAGATGCTCTTTGGCGTGGTGTCCCACATCTCAGCAAGCAGCCGCCACGTGTACCAGCCAGACTCATACATTCCCACGATCTGGTCTAACTCGTCATCCGTAATGACCAGGGGACGACCGCCCCACTTGACCCCGCGCAAGCGTGCCGCCACTTGCCCAGCTACTGCCCTTTCCCGAATGATCGACCGTTCAAGCTGGGCGACTGCGCCGAGCACCTGAACCATGAACGTGCCGATAGGCCCGGATGTATCCAGAGGCTCAGTAAGCGAACGAATGTCAGCACCCGCCGCCTTGATTCGATCGAGGATTGTCAGCAGATCCTTGAGTGATCGCGCTATGCGATCCATTTTGTAAACAACGAGCACATCCCCAGGACAAAGAGACTCCAGCAGCCTTTGCAGCTCAGGCCGAGCACCGACAGAGCTTGTTTTTTCCTGAAAGACACGCTGCACACCAGCCTTAGACAACGCATCAAGCTGGAGGTGTGTTTCCTGATCCTTTGTCGAGACTCTCGCGTAACCGACCAACATCCTGTTTTTCTCCCCATAGACCGAGCCGCCGCCAGTCCCTATTGGTCAGGGCGAACTTGACCGCAGACACCAGCAAGGCATTTCGTGAACAATCGAGAGCAGATGCTATTTCCGACAAACGCACTCCAGTTTCCGGAGGTAGCAGCACTTCAATGCGCACTTTCGTGCTACGAAATTTCCCAACTCGTTGAGAATCACTTGCATGCAGCCGAGGACGACCGGGGCCAGCAGAAGGCCCGGTAACGTTATTGGAATCGTCAGAGAACAGGGGCATGGCGCACCCTCAAATTTCCGGGGCCTCATGGCCCGAAAAAGGGGCTTCCCCAGGCTCTGTATAAAGCATCCAGAACTTACCGAACTTGCCGACGCTATGGCGCACGATCCGATGGCCATCGGGAACCTCAAACGCAACGCCGACCAGCTCAGCCAAAGGCATTTCGGGGAGGTCAATAACCACGGGCTTAGACACCTCAATTCCCTGGGTGCTGCCCCAGCGATTGCGACCAGGAATGCCGCTTTCGTGATCCTTTGTAAGGTACTTCGAGACGTAGCCAGCGAGCTTAGCCAGTGACTCAGCAGCACGGAATTTACCGGGCATGCCGTGGCGGGTTTTCAAGTGCCCGTCCACATCGATATTGCCGTTATCGGCACCAACCACGCTATGCCATAGACGCCGGAGGAAATCCCAAGACCGCACCCGACCATGAACGGTGTCAAGGTGCTTCGGGAGCTTGTCAATTGCCGCATGGACATGCCACGCGCCCCGGTCTTGCTGCTCGAAAGCATAGACCGCACGAAAGCCAGGAATGGCCCGGCGCAGCTTGCGCAAGTAGGCCGCCCAATCACGCCGCGCACGGTCGAAATCAGTCATGTTTTCCCGGTAGGTGCAGGTCAACAGAGAGGACGCACCGGCAGACTTGATGCGATGCCGACAGGTGCGTTTTGCACGCGCAGCGCTCTTTTCCGCAGCCCGTTTTTTCCGTTCCGCTTCACGCTGCTGCCCGAGCAACGTATCGGACTGGTCAACCTGAGGAGCCGCGACACCTTCAAACCCATCGGAATCTAGGAGAGGCTCATAGCAGCGCTTTTTCCAGGCCATCAATTCAAGCTGGCCGGTTTGGGGCGAACGCCACTCTTTGACACGCCAGCCATGCTCATAAACTTGACAATAGACGCCCCGATAGACTACATATTGATCCACGCACTTACCCCTTTTAAGTGATCGTCACGAGCCCCGATGGTTTGCCGACCATGCGGGGCTCACCTTTTGCTAGATACCGTGAAACCACGGTTCGATCCAGCCGCCTTGCTTGTGCCGCCACTGCCAGCACCACAACTGATCCAGGTAGCACCAATCCCCATCGGGGAACTGCCAAACCAACAAACAGCCGGGCCGACTCACATCGGCCCTACTACCAACCGGCCTACGGCCATGCGGAACATAGACAAACACTTCCATGTGTCGAGATATGTTCTATTGATAAATCTAGGCCGCGCTTCGCGCGGCCCCGTGCGCGCTGCGCCTGCGCCCGTGGCACACGCGAACCGCCGCCCCAATACAGACCGGAGAGGAAGCGCAGAGAAGCACGGGGCCTACGCACGCGGCACGGGTAGCACCAAGCGCCGACATGGAGCGTGCCGCCCCATACCCCTGCCCCCGACCCTGCGGGGCGCGGCTATTCGCCACTTCGGGGCCCCCGGTTTGTCCCCGGCAAAGGGAGGTTTTGATTGCCCGCTGCGATCGCAGCCATTGCTGGATTACGCAGGGCCAGCCCTTGATGCTTTATGTCGGCCTGGGTGATCTGCCCCGGCAAATTTGGCTCAGGCTTCGGAAATGGACGCTCCAGGACTGCATTGCGCTTCGCTTCTTCGGCCAGCTCTACGGCCTTTTCGCGCTTCTCTCTGGCCTGATCCTGGGCTTGCTGTAGCTGCTCACGCGCCCGCTGATGCTCTGGAGCTTCCCAATCCAGGAAATAGCCCTTGGCAACGATTTCAAGGCACATAGCCATTGGGACATGAATGCGGGTAGCTTGCTGGCTGTAGCACCTGCAATCCCCACGGCTTGGCATGTTTACGCAGGCGGCAGGATAAGGAGCCGTAACCGGCTCGGTGATCTTGTCGTAAATGGGGGCAGTCTGCGGCAAGCCATCCATGCGCGGCGTGCGCGACTCGAAATAAGCCATCTTGGCGGCCATAGGGTCAACAGCGGCGCCGGTCTGCTGATCCGAGGCCATGAGCACAGCAGGGCGGATTGTCGGATCATCCTTTTGGGGGTCATCAAGCACCTTGCCCGCGACACGCGAAAACGCGAACCAGATCAGCAACGGAACAATGATGGCGCAAGCGACCAGGACAAAGACAGAGCGCGGGATTTTGCGTTTGCCGGTGTGGAGTGAGGCGGATTTGTACCATCCAAACACTTCACGCGGGAAAGCCAGCATTTTGACTTCGGCATCCTTGCCCGCACCCTGCATTTCACATTGCGCATTGACTGCCGGGTATTCAGCACAGCTTACAAGATCGCCGCCGAAGGCGCGTTTTAAGTGCCGATGCCAACCGGGAGAGCCAATTAAACGACGAACGAATGCATCAATGTTTTGGGGATGCTGGGTTATCAGGTAGAAGTCAAACCCACGCCGCCGATGCTCTGCCAGCATTTGGACGTATTCGGGAGGCTTTGAGCTGGGAGCACGCAGCGGAAAATCGTTATGGCATTCATCGACCAGGAAGATTGTCCCGTCGGGCTCATCCTGCCAATTTTGAATGTCTATCTTCTTCCAGGTCGAAAGCTCGC
This sequence comes from Simplicispira sedimenti, assembly GCF_022760965.1. Lineage (NCBI taxonomy): Bacteria > Pseudomonadati > Pseudomonadota > Betaproteobacteria > Burkholderiales > Comamonadaceae > Simplicispira > Simplicispira sedimenti. The sequence continues at coordinate 138,444 of NZ_JAKVIJ010000012.1, read as the reverse complement.
CATTTTCGACAGGCTCAAAGCGGCCATTATGGCAAACCGGGCGACCCTCTTTTATCTGGCGCTCGCGCACCCATTTTAAAGTATTGAGGGTTTTTCCCGCGCCATTAGCGCCTGTAACCAGGTAAAGCATTATTTAATGACCCAGCGCTTAAATGTGCCGGATGTGAGGCCAGATAACACAAGGCGCGCAGTTATGGCGCTTGTGATGATACTCAGAGCTACGCCGACTTTCATATAAGCCAGGAGCGAGAACAGCTCAGGCGGCAGCGCGTGAAGGGCCGCTATTGCATCAGCCTTGAGTGCGTCGATTGTCGCACTGACGCCAGTATAGGTAATAACCGAGATACCGAGGGCGACCATCACACGCCCAACCATAGAGCCGACGATGCTTAAAAGCATGCCGCCAATAGCAGCAATTATTGCAGGCATTATATGATTATGATTTTAAGAGCAACCATTAGAGCAACCGCCACCAATATGTTGCCCATCATTGAAAGATATTTATTCAGGCCAGAGAAGGGAATTGTTATTGTTTTCCCCATCACAGTGACCGTTAAATCACTCAGCCCTTGCCCGCCCCCGAGGGCATCCGCTTTAGATATTGCCGTTCCAATGTCTTTCGTTTCGTTTCCTTCAAGCGCTTGCGTTTGGTTCCCTGTTTTTCCTTTTTCTTGACCGTAGAGCCTGCTTTCGTCGGATTCTTGCGTGAGCCTGCATCCTTGGAGGTGTATTTCTCTGGCAATGGCGCATTGGACGGCGTCGCCAGTGCATTGGAAACCGGCAGCGCAGCTACCACCAAAGCCAGAACCAGGGCCGCAATCCTGGGTTTTAGGGTCACACGTACCATCGTCATCACCTCCGTCATCGTCACCACCGCCGTCATCATCACCACCACCGCCGTCATCATCACCACCACCGTCACATGGCTCGTTGATGTCTAAGCAGCCGTCACCATCATCGTCTGGGTCTTTATCGTCAGTGACGCAATCACCATCACTATCAACCGACCCGGGAGGCAATTGACAGCCGCCAGGGTCTTCACCACCGCCACCATCGTCATCACCGCCGCCGTCATCGTCACCGCCGCCGTCATCACCCCCACCATCATCACCACCGCCGCCGCCGTCGCCGCCAGGTGTGGGGTCTGTATCGTTTGGCTCACCATCGCCGTCAATATCGGGGTCTGTATTGTCTGGGTCACCATCACCATCGGTATCCGGGACAGGCGGACGGTCTCCGGGATCGATATCATCAGGCGAACACGGCTCACATGTTGGCTGCACGTCATACTCACGCGTTAAAAGGCATTTTTCCTTACCTGCAACGGTATAACAATTCTCAGTGTCCGAATAGGGATTGCCGTCAGGCGTTTCAAGCACTTTATGTCGCTTGCCATCGACACAAACAATGGTTCCTATTGCAGCCCTTGCCGCCGCAATATACGTATCCATATCAAGGGAAGAATTTTCCCCGGTGTAGAAATACCCAAGCGGTATTTCAACCTTAACGGGGTCCTTACCGACTAAACGCGATTCCTGACCAAAGCCAGATGTGCTACATGTGCCCCATGCAGCAGGATGTGTATATTGGTTTTCACCAGGGCATTGCGTATTGATTTTTTTCTGAACGACACCGGCTTTACAACCCCTTGACGCCGACCAATCTTCGACGGTAGTTTTAGCCTCATAACAAAGGTTCGTGTGAACCCGCGTTGCACCAACATACGCAGACTTCAAATCAAGCTGCCAGCCAGTACCCGTTATAACGGTCTTACCGCCGTTTTCCGGCGTACCCTCAGACCTATCAGGAACGCGATATTCAAGGCACGATTCATTCTGCTGCGCAAATGCCAGGGCAGGAAATAATAAAAAAACGGCGATTATCAGGCCGTAAATACGAGCCATGCCGCCCCCAATATTGCGATTATTACGAAAATCCCCATTTGTTAACCTTTGCAATTGACCAGGAACAACACCAGGAACAAGACCAGGAGCGAGGCCAATTGGAAAAGCCCCTGCCGGCCGGACAGGGACACAGCAGGCTTTAAGCCAGGGCGCGACGCACCCACTGGAATGCCTTGATGCCCACGATCAACGCGAGCACAGCAGCACCGATGGCGGCGACGGGCGCAGCCTGGGCGCCGATCTCAGCGACCACAGTCGTGACGTCGATTGCAGCAGCTTGGGAAGCACCGGCAGCGGTCAGGGCACCAGCGGCGACGAGGCCGCGATTCAGGGTTTTTTTCATGGTTTCAATCCTCAGTTGATGAATTGCCGTCGGTCTTTTTGAGCACTTGGACAAGGGCGCGGAAGCCCCAGCCGATGGCCCACACCGCAAGGACGGCGCCTGCGATTTGTGCACCCTCAGCGGCACTCAATTGCAGCGGAGGGAGGCTTAATTCGTGCACCACGGTCACCGTACAGGCACCGGGGCAATTGATGGTTACGGGGTCAGCCACGATCAATCCAGACCACAAGCGCGAGCAGGCACAAGCCCAGCCACACGCCGGATAAGAGGGACGCCAAAACGTCATCCATGGCCGACCCCACGAAAGCGGTAGCCCACGTCAAAGAGGCCAGCGCCGAAGCAGTAGGACGCGAGCAGGGAGCACGCGAAAAGGGCCAGGAACAGCAGGGCCGACGAGGCCAGGGCGAGGATGGCAAGGGCCTCAGCCATGGAGCACCGCCAGCAGTTACGCAGACGCCGCGGCAGGCTTGGCAGCAGCACGCGGAGTGGGCACGTTGTAGGGACTCAGTGCAGTGAGCACCGCCGAAATCTTGCGATCCTGCATACCAGCACGCAGGGCAAAAGCGCCGATATACACACCGGGCTTGGGGGCCGCATCGCCCATCATGTCCTTGGGAAGCTGGAGAACACCCACCTGTTCCAGCTCACCGGTATCAGCGAGCAAGGCGCACTCGCAATCTTGCATTGCCCAATCACGCCCGTTCTTGTTACCGGAGCGCTTTTCATTGACTTTGAGAATTTGGATGATGGAGGTCAGGGCCATGATGGTCTTTCAGAGTTGACGGCACACGGTGCCGGGGCGAGCAACAGCGCTCTAGGCTCCACCGCACGCGAGGGAGCGTGCAGCACTGTCAGCAACCGCTACGGCAGTCGTAACCGTCGGCATAGACACGGCCCCCAAGATCAAGCGAGCAGTGAGAACCGCGCGGCACGTCACGAGGGTGATCCAAGCCACCACAAGCCCAATTCACGTCAAGCCACGGGATAAAAGCGTCATCGCGCAGACCAGCGACACCACCAGGAACGCGAACGGGGCGCCAGACCCCGGCAAATGGGATGCACTCCCCGCCGCTGTCGCTACCGTGAGCTACCACGGTAGCCGGGGCATGAACTGCAACAGTGGGGGGAGTGCAATCGACAGGCTCAGCTTGAGCCGAGGCCAGGAGGGAGGCCGCGAACGCGGCGAAGGCAATTTGAGTGGCTGGCATGGGTAGCTCCATGGGTTAAACCACCAGGAAGAAACCTTGAAACGTGGGCTCTTTCAGAGGCGCTATGCACCTCACGCCAACAGCCGAAGCCGCCACCCCTGGGAATCGCCTTTCGACTTGGGATGCAGTTCCTACCTGATGATGAGAGAATTACCTTTGAAAGGTAAATACCACTAAACTGGTATGAGCCACATATTACCACCCCATTGGTACTATTACCATTCAAAAGGTAGCATCATGCCATTGCATTTATCTATTGACAAAGCTGCAAACATAGTAGGAAGCCAGACGAAGCTTGCCCAGATGCTGGACATATACCCAACGCACCTATCAAACATGAAGGCAGGAACCCGACCTTGCACAATCAATACACGCGTGCGCATCGCCGAGATTGCCGGAGACGACCCACAACGCGCCATCATCGAAGGACTGATTGCCCAACTTGACAAAGACGACCAACGACAAGCAGGAGCCGCCGCCATGCTCCAATCCATGCTTGACGCATTCCCCCCTGAATCCTGATTGAGATCATCCTCGCGCAGGGAAGCCCGTCCTCGATTGCCATGCCCCTTCGCGCATGGCCCGGACCTTCCTTGTGCCGCACTGCCAAGGAGTCCGCATGAGCACCCGCAACGCATCCGCCAACGAGGCGCTGACACCTGTCGGCGCCGACCAGCGCGTCTTTCAATGGCACGACCATGCCTCGCTGTGGTTCAGCCTGGGCGTGGGTCTGCTGGTGATGCAGGTGGGCGCCTACCTGATGCCTGCGCTGGGCACGCAGGAGGCGCTGCTGGCCATTGTGGCGGGCTCCATCCTGGGAGCAGGGTTGCTGGGTTGGGTGGCCAAGATTGGTTGCGACAGCGGCCTGGCCAGCGCAGGGCTGATGCATGCGGTGTATGGCCGCCAGTTCGCGCGCCTGCCCATCGTGCTCAACATCATCCAGCTCATTGGCTGGGGGACCTTTGAGCTGGTGGTGATGCGCGATGCCAGCGTCGCGATTGGTCGCCAGGGCGGCGGCTGGGAAGGTGCGCACTGGCCGGTGCTGGCCACGCTGCTGTGGGGCGGCGTAGTGCTGCTGCTCATCAGCGGCTCCATGGTGCAACTGGTACGCCGCATCATCGCCCGCGTGGCCTTGCCGCTGGTGGTGTTGTCGCTGCTGTGGCTGTCGTGGCAGTTTCTGGGGCTGGCGCAAGAGCAAGGGCTGGACGCCCTCTGGCAGCGCCGTGGCGACGGCGGCATGGGTGTGATGCCCGCGCTGGATCTGGTGATCGCCATGCCGATTTCGTGGCTGCCGCTGGTGGCCGACTACGCGCGCCATGGTCGCCATGGCGGTGCCGCGCTGCGCGGCGCCTGGGCAGGCTATGCGCTGGCCAACATGTGGTGCTATGCGCTGGGCGTGCTGGTGGCGCTGACACTGCCCAGCCAGGATCTGGTGACCGCGCTGCTGCTGGCCCAGGGCGGGCTGATTGCGCTGTCGCTGATCCTCATCGACGAGGTGGACAACGCCTATGGCGACACCTACTCGGGCGCCGTCTCCAGCCACAGCCTGCTGCCGGGCTGGAGTGTGCGCCGCTGGGGCGCGGTGCTGGCCGTGGTGTGCACGCTGCTCGCGCTGGTGCTGCCCATGCACAGCCTGGAACCATTTCTGCTGATGCTCAGCTCGGTGTTCGTGCCGCTGTTTGGCGTGATCCTGGGGCGCCTGGCCTTTGGCGCCAATGCGGGCGCCATGCTGGCCCAGGCGGGCAAGGCCCATGCCGGGCCCATTGCCATCTGGCTGGCAGGTGTGGCGCTGTACCACCTGCTGCCCAAGGTGGCACCGGCGCTGGGCTCGGCCCTGCCCACACTGGTGCTGAGCTTTGCGTTGGCCTGGGCCACGCGGCCACGCAGCGCCTGATTGCTATTGTATTGATAGCTTCTTGCGCATAATGGACGGGCGCCAGAGGCCAAAAATGCCCATAATTCAGCGCACCACCTGCGCCACCGGTGCATAGCCGTGGTTCAGCGGCCCATGGCCGTGGCCGGTGCGCACGGCGGCGCCCGACTGGATGGCGCCCAGGATGTAGCTGCGGGCCTGCGCCACGGCGCTGGGCAGGGCATGGCCCAGGGCCAGGTGGGCGGCGATGGCCGACGAGAGCGTGCAGCCCGTGCCGTGGCCGTTGGTCGTGGCGATGCGTGGCGAGCGCAGGTGCGCCAGGCTGCCGTCCGCCAGGGCCAACACGTCCACCACCTCATCGCCCGGCAGGTGCCCGCCCTTGAGCAAGGCGGCGGGCGCGCCCAGCGCGCGCAGGGCCTGGGCGGCGGCGTCCAGGTCGTCGATACCGGCGATGGGGCGGCCCAGCAGCAGCGCAGCTTCGTCGAGGTTGGGGGTGACCACCTGCGCCAGCGGGAACAACTCGCGCACCAGCACGTCCACAGTTTCGGTGGCAATGAGGCGGTCACCGCTGGTGGCCACCATCACGGGGTCGAGCACCACATTCGGCAGTTGGTAGCGGCGGATGGCGTCGGCCACCACCTGCACCACTTCAGGGGAATGCAGCATGCCGATCTTGACGGCATCGACGCCGATGTCCTCGACCACGGCCTCGATCTGGGCGCGCAGGATGTCGGGCGGCACACCATGGATGGCGCGCACGCCCTGGGTGTTTTGCGCGGTGATGGCGGTAATGGCCGTCATGCCGTAGCAGCCCAGGGCGCTGAAGGTCTTGAGGTCGGCCTGGATGCCCGCCCCACCACCGCTGTCGGAGCCTGCAATGGAGAGCGCGCGCACGTAGCGTGGCGCAAGGGCAGAAGAATTCTGGCTGTGTGTCATGGTGAAAAAATTATGCCTGTGCCACATCAAGTCCGGAGCATGCGGCTTGTGCTGTAATCCGTGGCTACGGACGAAACAGGGGTGTCCCGCCACTGCGGTGGCAGCGGACTGAGAAACACCCTGGGGCACCGCGCCCCGTTACCCGATCCAGGTCATGCTGGCGTGGGGAGTTTCAAGTCGCAGGCGCCTGCCCGTTTTGTCCCCCCGGCTTCAACCTTTATCGGACAAACCATGACGCTCGCTCACACCTCCTTCACCATCCTGGGCGCTGGCCTGCTGGGCCGCCTGCTGGCCGTCACCCTGGCGCGCCAGGGCCATGCCGTCAGCCTGTACGACAAGGGCGGCCCGCTGGCCGAGCACTCTGCCGCGCGCGTGGCGGGCGGCATGATTGCACCGCTGGCCGAATCGGCCGTGGCCGAACACGGCGTGGTGCGCATGGGGCGCCACTCGCTCACGCGCTGGCCCGAGCTGATTGCACCGCTGTCGCAGCCGGTGTTTTTTCAGCAGAAAGGCACGCTGCTGGTGTGGCACCGCCAGGACGCCCCGGAAGCCACGCGCATGCGCCAGCAGTTCGATGCCACGCGCGCCCTGGTGACCGAACTGCCCGCCGTGCAATCGCTGGATGCGCAAGGCATGGCCCAGATCGAGCCCGCACTGGCCGCGCGCTTTGCCCAGGGCATGTACCTGCCGGGCGAAGGCCAGCTCGACAACCGCCAACTGCTGGCCGCACAGGCCCACGAGCTGGAGCGCCTGGGCGTGCAACTGCACTGGAACACGCCGCGCGAACTGGCCGACTTTGGCCCGGACCATCCGGGCTGGCTGCTGGACTGCCGAGGCCTGGGCGCACGCGGCGAGTGGCCGCAACTGCGCGGCGTGCGCGGCGAGGTGATCCGCGTGCACGCACCCGAAGTCACGCTGCAGCGCCCCACGCGCCTGCTGCACCCGCGCTACCCGGCCTACATCGCGCCCAAGGAAGGCAACGTGTTTGTCATTGGTGCGACCGAGATCGAGTCCGAAGACCTCTCGAGCGCCAGCGTGCGCTCCACGCTGGAGCTGCTGAGCGCCGCCTACGCCGTGCACCCTGGGTTTGCCGAGGCGCGCATCCTGGAGCTGTCGGTGCAGTGCCGCCCCGCCCTGGCCGACAACCTGCCCGCCGTGCGCCAACTGGCGCCGCGCACGCTGCAGGTCAACGGCATGTACCGCCACGGCTGGATGATTGCCCCGGCACTGCACGACGTGGTGCTGCAGGTGTTGGACGGTGGCGCCTCGCCCCTGGCGCTGCAGTTTGACCTCGCCATGGAACTGTTGAAGTGATCCACCCTCCTGAGTCGCCTTCGATGGCCTGGACCGCGCCAGTTTCATGCATCCCGGTTGGTGCAAGCTCCATGAAAAACTGACATCGCAGCAAACTCCCATGCAGGTACTCATCAACGCCCAGCCCGTCGAACTGCCCGAGGGCGCCACCGTGGCCGATGCGCTGGCCGCACTGCAGGCGCGGCCACCCTACGCCGTGGCCGTGAACACGCAATTCGTCCCCGCCACCGAACACCCGCGCCACCCGCTGCATGCGGGTGACCGGGTAGAAGTCATCTCCCCCGTCACCGGGGGCTAATACCATGCACAACACCTCCTCCACCGACGACGCCCTGGTCCTCTACGGCCAGCGCTTCTCCAGCCGCCTGCTGCTGGGCACGGCGCGCTACCCCTCGCCTGCGGCACTCAAGGCCGCCGTGGAACGCGCCCGCCCGGCCATGGTCACCGCCTCGCTGCGCCGCCAGGGCAGCAACCCGGCCGAAAGCGGCCAGGGCTTCTGGGAGCTGCTGTCCAGCTTGAACGTGCCCGTGCTGCCCAACACCGCCAACTGCCACAGCGTGCAGGAAGCCATCACCACCGCGCACATGGCGCGCGAGGTGTTCAACACGCCGTGGATCAAGCTTGAAGTGATTGGCGACGACTACACGCTGCAACCCGACACGCTCAACCTCGTGGCCGCCGCCGAAACACTGGTGCGCGAAGGCTTCTACGTGCTGCCCTACACCACCTACGACCTGGTGCTTTGCAAGCGCCTGGTGGATGTGGGCTGCCAGGCGGTGATGCCCTGGGCCGCACCCATAGGCACGGGCCGCGGCCCCATGAACCCCTACGCCCTGCAGGTGCTGCGTGAGCGGCTGGACGTGCCGCTGCTGGTGGACGCCGGTCTGGGCCTGCCCTCGCACGCCTGCCAGGTCATGGAGTGGGGCTACGACGGCGTGCTGCTCAACACCGCCGTGGCGCTGGCGCAAGATCCCGTGGCCATGGCCGGCGCCTTTGCCGATGCCGTGCAGGCCGGGCGTGCCGCTCGCCTGGCAGGCGCCATCGAGCCGCAGCAGGCCGCACAGCCCAGCACCCCGCTGATGGGCACGCCGTTCTGGCACCAGGCATGAGCAGCGCCACATGAACAGCCCCGCCCCCATTCCGGCCATGGCACAAGCCATCGTGCAGGCACACGCCGAACGCTTTGCCCCCTGCACGGCCCAGCCCGTGCCCGTCAGCGCCGAGGCCCACCCCGCGTTCCAGGCCGCGTTGCAGGCCTGCAGCGCGCTGGGCTTCATCGCCGCCGACGCGCTGGTGCTGGCCCGCGCCTGGCAGGCGCAGACGCTGCGCACCGGCCAGTTCAATGCCCAACACTGGCCCGACGACGCGCGTGACTTTGGCCTGCAACCTGTGCCGCACCCGCAGGCCTTTGCGCCCTGCCCACGCGCGCTGGGCCTGTACGCCGTGCTGCCCGACGCCGCCTGGGTCGGCCGCATGGCGCGTGCCGGCGTGCCCACGGTGCAACTGCGCTTCAAATCGGACGACCCTGCTGCCATTGCCCACGAAGTGCGCGCCGCCGTGCAGACCGTGCAGGGCACGGGTGCGCTGCTGTTCATCAACGACCACTGGCGCGAGGCCATTGCCGCCGGGGCCTACGGCGTGCACCTGGGCCAGGAAGACCTGGACGCCCTGCCCGCGCCCGCGCTGCAGGAGCTGCGCGCCAGCGGCCTGCGCCTGGGCGTGAGCACGCATGGCTACGCCGAAATGCTGCGTGCCGACGCCGTGGGCCCCAGCTACCTGGCGCTGGGCGCGGTGTTTCCCACCACGCTCAAGCGCATGGCCACGGCGCCGCAGGGCGTGGCACGGTTGGCCGCCTATGCGCGGCTGATGCAGGCGTCTTACCCACTGGTGGCCATTGGCGGCATTGCGCTGGAGCAATTTGGCCCGGTGCGGGCCACAGGCGTGGGCTCGATTGCCGTGGTGCGCGCCCTGGTGGCCGCCCCCGACCCGGAGGCCGCCGCAGCACAGTTGCTGCGCGCCATGGCCAGCGCCTGAAAAATTCAAGCCAAATCAGGCTCTAGCGCTTGATGGATAAGCGCTAGCAGCTATCAAATCGATAGCACACAGACCCTGAACGCTCAGGGTTTTTTGTGCAGATCGGGGTCGTGCCGCGCCTCGAAGCGGTCGTTGTGGGTGCCAAAACCCACCACCTGCCCTTGGCCCGGCGCACCCGAGGGTGCCACCGGCGGCAGATCGCTCTGTGTGATGGGCGGCAGGTCGTTCTCGGGCATGGGCGCGGACTCCGAGAGCACAAAGTCGATCAGCATGTGCGGCTCGACATGGTTGTCGGTCGGCACTGCGGTCAGCGGGTCCTGCTGGGACGGGGGCTCGCGCAGCCAGCCCGAGTCGAAGTCCAGCAAGCTGTCGTCAAAATCGTTCTTGCGTACCACCGCCTGCGCTGCAGCCGCCGGGACTGCCGCAGCCATCTGGGGTGCGGCAAGCTCCACCGCATCCGGCGTGGTGCGCTGGCGCGGTGGCGGGGCACCGCGCGACGCGGGCGAGGTGGTGCGAGCAATGGCGTAGAGCAGCAAGAGGTCGTCATAGGCCTCAAGGTCAAAGCGCTCGTGCGGTGCACTGCCACGGCGGAACAGCAGGCGATCGAGCAGCGGCAACACGGAGTCGTCACTCCACACGGCCTCGATCTGCGCCAGATCCTCGGTGTAGCTCCACAACGCCCGGCCCGCGCGATTGAACGCAGCGAACTCGGGTACGCGGGCATTGAAGTGCTGGTGGAACTGCGCCCGCAACTGGTTGAAGTCTTCCACGCGGCTGAGCGAACGGTACAGGCGCAACAAGTCCAGGTAGGCCGCAGGGGCCGTGGTTTCGTTGGCTGCGATGTATTGCCTCATCACGCCAATGGCCTGGTGGTGCTCGCCCACCGAGACAAAAAACTCTGCCTGCTGCTGCAGGTCGAACAGCTCTTCGGGGTTGATGCGCAGCTGGGGCTCGGGCGTGGCATCGACTGCTGTTGGAGCGTCGGATTCCGCGCCAGCCTGCGCCTGGCCCGCGTCGTCCTGCGCCCGGTATGCCACATCGGCTGGGGCTGCAACACCCGTCAGCTCTGCAAACAAGGACGGCGTGGGGTGAATCTCTTGCGACACCGGCACGGGTGCGGGTCCATGCGTCGCGGGCGCCACCGGGGCAGGCGCTGCGTGGGACAGCGGCGCCGGTGCAGACGGCACAGGCGCAACCTTGGCGGTACTGGCTTCGCGCGCAATGGCCGCCTCCCAATCGCTGCGGGCCTGCTGCGCCAACTGGCGCATGCGCCACAGCATCCAGGCGGCAGCGCCCAGAGCAGCCAGCACCAGAGCGGCCAGCGCATAGACCACACTGGCCGGGAAGCGCTCGCGCAAAGCCTGCTGCAGTTGCACGGCGGTTTCTCGCTCCTGCGCGGCCTGACTGCGCGCTTGGGCCAGCTCCTGGTCCTGAGCCGCGGTGCGCGCGCTCTGCTGGAGGACCTCCTCCGGCGTCATGTTCAGGGCCTTCCACTGCGCCAGGGCCTGGGCCCGCTGCTCGGGGGTGGTCGCCTCTTGGGGCTGCGACAAATCGGTACTCAGGCGCAGCGGCAGGGGCCGCGCTGCGTCATCGGCCAGCCAGTCCTCCAGCGGTTCCATCACCAGGCGCGATGGGGGCTCGGGCGCGGCGGGCAGCGCAGGCTTGGCCGCGCGCGGCGGGGTCTTGCGCGGCGCCTTGGGGGCCACCACGCGGGCCTCTGCCTGCGCGGGGGCGCTGGGCGCAGCCGCGCGCCGAATGGGCTTGGGTGCGGTGGTTGAAGCCATCGCCCCAGGTTCGACCCCCGCCGCAACCGCAGGCACGGAGGCCGCCACGGCAGGCGCGACAGGCTGCGCCAGCACCGTGGTACGGCTGGGTGCAACGTAATCGGGCGGGTCGGCCAGCAGGGTGAAGTTGCGCGTGATCTTGCCCGCGCATCCAGCCGTCAAGGTGATGGTGACCACGGGCTCATCAACGATGGCCGCCGTCTGGATGCGCACCAGCGGCGTGCGACCCGGAACTTCGGGCAAGGGCAGCACACGCACGCGGCTCAGGGGGCGGTCGCCAGTCAGTACCTCGGCAGCAATGCATGAGTCCGCGAGCGCCTTGCCGGGGTCGGGGGTGACCTCCACCGCCACATCCACCGGGCGCCCCAGTACCACGCCGCCACGGGCGGCACCCACGGTGAGCGCCGAAGCGGCACCAGCGGCAGCACCGAGCCACAGGGAAATCAGGACATAGCGGACAATCACGCTTACATTCTTTTGCAAAAGTAGCTGCCGATTCTTGCACAAAATCTATCGACACCGAGATAGTGATAACCGCATGACAAACCACTCATTTTCGACCGTTGGCGTGGTGGGCGCTGGCGCCATGGGCCGGGGTATTGCACAACTGGCCGCTCAGGCGGGTTGCCGGGTTGTGCTGCTGGATGCGCAGCCCGGCGCCGCCGAAGCCGCGCGCAGCACCATTGTTGCATATTGGCAACAATCCCAGGCACGCGATCGCATCAGCGCAGCACAGGCACACACATGGACCACACAACTGCAGGCTGTGGACGGCCTGTCAGCGCTGGCGGGCTGCGACCTGGTGGTCGAAGCCATAGTCGAACGTGCGGACGCCAAACAGGCCCTGTTTGCCGACCTGGAGACCCTGCTGCCTGCCCAGGCGGTACTGGCCACCAACACCTCATCGCTGTCGGTCACCGCGCTGGCCGCCCAGCTGCAGCACCCCGAGCGCTTTGCCGGGCTGCATTTCTTCAACCCTGCGCCGCTGATGAAGGTGGTGGAAATCGTGCCCGGCCTGCGCACCGACATGGCGGTGTGCGAGCGGCTCGATGCGCTGGTGCGTGCCATGGGCCACACACCGGTGCGCGCGCAGGACACGCCGGGCTTCATCGTCAACCACGCGGGCCGGGGGTACACCACCGAGGCCCTGCGCATCGTCGAGGAAGGCGTGGCCGACTGTGCCACGGTGGACCGCATCCTGCGCGAACAGGCCGGCTTCAAGCTCGGGCCTTTCGAGCTGATGGACCTGACCGGGCTGGACGTCTCGCACCCAGTGATGGAGTCGATCTACCACCAGTTCTACGAAGAGCCCCGCTTTCGTCCCAGCGTGACGACAGCGCAGCGCCTGGCCGGTGGCCTGTGGGGGCGCAAGACGGGCGAGGGCTTTTACCGCTACACGGATGGCACAGCCCAGCAGCCCGCCGAGCCCCCCGCGCCGCAGGTGGACAGTGTGCCGCCCGTGTGGGTATCGCCCCGCGCAGCGCGGCGCGCCGAGATCTATCAGTTGCTCAAGAACCTGGGCGCAGACATCGAAACCGGTGCCGCACCGTCCGCTGGCGCCCTCATCCTGGTGGCACCGCTGGGCTTTGACGTGACCACCGTGGCCGTGGTCGAACGCCTGGACCCGGCGCGCACCATCGGCATCGACATGCTCATCGACGAGGCCTCCACCCAGCGCCGGGTGCTGGCCACCAACCCCACCACACGCAGCGACATCCGCGCCGCGGCCCACGCGCTGCTGGCACGCGACGGCAAGCCCGTGAGCGTGGTGCGCGACAGCGGCGGTTTTGTCACGCAGCGCGTGGTGGCCTGCATCGTCAACATCGCCGCCGACATCTGCCAGCGCCGCATCTGCACGCCGCGCGACTTGGAGGCCGCCGTCACCCTGGGCCTGGGCTACCCCCTGGGGCCACTGGCCATGGGCGACCGCTGGGGTCCCACCAATGTGCTGGAAGTTCTGTTCAACCTGCAAACGGTGTACGGTGACCCGCGCTACCGCCCCAGCCCCTGGCTGCGCCGCCGCGGTGCGCTGGGGCTGAGCCTGCAGCACGTGGAAGAATGAAGCACCAACCCCATTGAACCGACCGCCCCATGTCCGCAGAACTCCGCAGCACCGGCCACGGCCAGACCCTGGTCCTGACCCTCTCGAACCCCGGCCTGCGCAATGCGCTGGACCCCGCCATCTATGCCGCAGGCATTGAGGCACTGGGCAGCGCCGAACGCAATGCCGAGGTGCGCAGCGTGGTGCTCACGGGCGAAGGCGGCGTGTTCAGCGCCGGGGGCAACCTGCAACGGCTGCAAACACAGCGCGTACAAGACCTGCCCGCGCAGCAAGCCAGCATCACCGCCCTGCACGACTGGATCGAGGCCATCCGCACCTACCCCAAGCCAGTGATCGCGGCCGTTGAAGGCAGTGCCGCCGGGGCCGGGCTGGCGCTTGTGCTGGCCTGCGACCTCGTCGTGGCCGCACGCAGCGCACGCTTTGCCACGGCCTATGCGCGCGTGGGGCTTTCGCCCGACGGCGGCACAAGCTGGCACCTGGCGCGCGCCCTGCCCCGCGCATTGGCCGCCGAGCTGCTGATGTGCGGCGATCTGGTGGAGGCCGAGCGCCTGCATGCGCTGGGTCTGGTGAACCGCCTGGCCGACACGGGGCAAGCGCTGCAGGCAGCCCTCGATCTGGCCGACACGCTGCATGGCCGCGCACCCAACGCCCTGGCCAGCTGCAAGGAACTGCTGGACGAGGCCGCGCACCAGCCGCTGAGCGCCCAGCTCGACCTGGAACGCGCGCACTTCCTGCGCAACCTGACACACGCCAACGCGGGCGAAGGCATCGCCGCGTTTCTGGACAAGCGCACGCCACACTGGCACTGATGCAGGCTGCGGCGCCTTGCCGCCATTGCTATATTTTTGATAGCTTACAGCGCATGTATCAAGGGCGCTGGAGCCCTATTTTTCTTGAAACATGGCCGTGGCATGCGCCCCGGCATGCACTTGCGCGCCCGCGCAGACACGCAGGTGACAACCCCCATGCGCCGCGCCGGTCCCGCACGCGACAATGAACGCGTTTCCAGTCACCCACAAGACAGACCATGGACGATCCGATTCTTACCATCGACGAACGCGCTGCAATCAATGCAGGCCGCTGGTTCTCAACCCTGTCCCCTTCACTTCGACACGACATCCTGCGATGCGCCTACGTCAAACGCTTCAAGGACGGCGACCTGATCGCCGCACGCGGCGATCCGCCCGAGGAGTGGATCGCCTGCGCCAAGGGTGCGGTGCGGGTGAGCTCGACCTCCATTTCAGGCAAGCAGATCACGCTAACCTATGTGGAGCCGGGCATCTGGTTTGGCGACGTGGCGATCTTCGACGGCGACCGGCGCACGCACGATGCCTATGCCCACGGCGACACCACCATCCTGGGTGTGGCCAAGGCCGATTTCAAAAAGATCCTGGCCCAGCACGTGGAGCTGTACGAAGCCCTGCTGCGCCTGCATGCGCGGCGCATTCGCCAGCTCTACGGCCTGGTGGAAGACCTCAACACCCTGCCCCTGCGGGCACGCCTGGCCAAGCAGTTGCTGCACCTGGTGCGCAGCTATGGCATTCCCAGCCTGGCGCATGGCGACGAGATGCGCATAGGCCTGCAACTGGCACAGGAAGAACTGGCCCAGTTGCTGGGCGCCTCGCGCCAGCGCGTCAACCAGGAGCTCAAGGCCATGGAGCGCGAGGACATCATCCGCATCGAGCCGGGCGGCCTGTTTGTGCGCGACCGTGACGCACTCATGCACATCATCGACACCGATCACTGACCCCATCCATGAGCAATTTCGACCATTTCATCGGCACCCGCGCTGTCTCTGAGCAGCACGCTTTCGACACCGCCGCACTCAGCGCCTGGCTGCAGCAAAACCTGGAGGGCTTCGAGGGCCCCCTGAGCGTCGAGATGTTCAAGGGCGGGCAGTCCAACCCCACCTACAAGCTCATCACCCCGCGCCAGAGCTATGTGATGCGCGCCAAACCCGGCCCGGTGGCCAAGCTGCTGCCCTCGGCCCACGCCATTGAGCGTGAGTTCGCCGTGATGAGCGGACTGCAGGGCACTGATGTCCCCGTGCCGCGCATGTACGCTCTGTGCGAGGACGAGTCCATCATCGGCCGCGCCTTCTACATCATGGAGTGCATGCAGGGCCGCGTGCTGTGGGACCAGTCCCTGCCCGGCATGCAGCCGAGCGAGCGCGCCGCCATCTACGACGAAACCAACCGCGTCATCTCGGCGCTGCACAGCGTCAAGTTTGCGCAGCAGGGCCTGGCCAACTACGGCAAGCCTGGCAACTATTTCGAGCGCCAGATCGGCCGCTGGAGCAAGCAGTACCAGGCCTCCATCACCCAGCCCATCCCCGAGATGGACCAGCTCATGGCCTGGCTGCCCGCCCACATGCCCGCCAGCGCGCGCGACGAAACCCGCGTGTCCATCGTGCATGGCGACTTCCGGCTGGACAACCTGATGTTCCACCCCGCCGAGCCCCGCGTGGTTGCCGTGCTGGACTGGGAGCTGTCCACCCTGGGCCACCCACTGGCCGACTTCAGCTACCACTGCATGGCCTGGCACATTCCGCCCGGGCATTTCCGGGGCATTGGCGGGCTGGACCTGGCGGCACTGGGCATCCCGTCAGAGCAGGAATACATCCGCAAGTACTGTGAACGCACCGGCCTGGCCACCCCCGAAGAGCTGGCCAGCGACTGGAACTTCTATCTGGCCTACAACCTGTTCCGCCTGGCAGCCATCCTGCAAGGCATTGCCAAGCGCGTGGAGGCAGGCACCGCCTCCAGCGCCCAGGCCAAGGCTTCCGGCGACGGCGCACGACCCCTGGCCCAGATGGCCTGGGCCTTTGCCCAGCGCGCGTAAGCAGCATGCTCACCCCCTTTTTCTAGGAGAACCCATGGACTTTGACTATTCCCCCAAAACCAAAGAAATGCGCGAGCGCCTGCTCAAGTTCATGGACGAGCACATCTACCCTGCCGAAAGCCAGTACGCCGCCGAACTGGCTGCCAACACGGCGGCCGGCAAGCGCTGGACACCGCTGCAGACCATCGAGAACCTCAAGCCCAAGGCGCAGGCCGCCGGGCTGTGGAACCTGTTCCTGCCGGTGGACACGGCCGAAGCGTCGGGCTACCACGGTGCCGGACTGACCAACGCCGAATATGCCCCCCTGGCCGAAATCATGGGCCGCGTGCTGTGGTCCAGCGAAGTATTCAACTGCTCGGCGCCTGACACCGGCAATATGGAGACCATTGCCCGCTACGGCTCCGAGCCCATCAAGGCAGCCTGGCTCAAGCCCTTGCTCGAAGGCAAGTTCCGTTCCGCGTTTGCCATGACGGAACCCGACGTGGCGTCGAGTGATGCCACCAACATCGAAACGCGCATCGAGCGCCAGGGCGACGAGTACGTCATCAATGGCCGCAAGTGGTGGACATCGGGCGCGATGGACCCGCGTTGCAAGGTGCTGATCACCATGGGCAAGACCGATCCGGAAGCGCCCAAGCACTCGCAGCAAAGCATGATCGTGGTGCCCGCCGACACCCCCGGCGTCAAGATCGTGCGGCCGCTCAACGTCTTCGGCTACGACGATGCACCGCACGGCCACGCCGAGGTGCTGTTCGAGAACGTGCGCGTACCCGCCTCCAACATCCTGCTGGGCGAAGGGCGCGGCTTCGAGATCGCCCAGGGTCGCCTGGGCCCTGGCCGTATCCACCACTGCATGCGCCTGATCGGCCTGGCCGAGCGCTCGCTGGAACTGATGTGCAAGCGCGCCATCTCGCGCGTCGCCTTCGGCAAGCCGCTGGCCCAGCAGACCGTGACGCAAGAGCGCATTGCCGAGGCGCGCTGCAAGATCGACATGGCGCGCCTGCTCACGCTCAAGGCCGCCTGGATGATGGACGTGGCTGGCAACAAGGTCGCCAAGACCGAAATCGCCATGATCAAGGTGGTGGCGCCCAGCATGGCCTGCCAGGTGATCGACTGGGCCATCCAGGCCCACGGCGGCGGCGGCATGTGCGACGACTTCCCGCTCGCTTTCAACTACGCCCAGGCGCGCACACTGCGCTTTGCCGACGGCCCGGATGAAGTGCACCGCAATGCCATCGCCAAGTGGGAACTGGGCAAGTACATGGCCCCCAAGCCCAAGGCTGCGCACTGAGCGTCATTGGCCTGCACTGGCGCCTGCCTGTATCCCTGCAGCGCAGTACAGGGCGTGACACAGGCCAGGACTCCCGCGCAAGGGTCGCCCCCCCGCGCTGGGAGCGTCTCCCCTCCCGAATCGCTCTGCGATCCGGGAGGGGAGGGTGTGGCAGTCACGTCACTGGCAAGGTAGACGGCCCGTGGTCATCCACCGTAGGCGGCAGCTGGTGCGTAGCCACCACGCACGCGGCCAGGAAAGCGCCCATGGCGTATTCCAGATCAGGCAGGTAGCGCCCGCTGCTTTGCATGCGCAGCGACACGCTGGCGTCGCTCACCATCAGCACCAGCGGCGCCTGGCCCGGTGGCGCCTGCTGCTGGTCGCGCATCAGTTGGGACACCAGGGCCGCATTCACCCAGTGGCGCGCTGTGTCCAGATCTTCTCCCACCACGGCAAAGGCACGCACAAAGGATGCAGGCAACTGCGGCCAGCGCATTTCTTCGTAGATGGACAGCCAGCGCATCTCCTGCGGCAGGCTTTGGTCCACGGTGGTTTGCAGGCTATTTGTGATGGCGCCATACACCCGGCCTTCCAGTTCCTCCTTGAGAGCGCGGCTGATGACCATGACATGCGCGTCGGGGTTGAGCGCCAACTCGGCGCGCACCCGCAGCTCAGTGCCCTGCATATAGTCACGCGAGGGCGCACCGCTTTCAAGCCGCCAGGGGTGTTCCACCACTTGGCCCTGCAGCACAAAGCGGTCGTGCTCGCCATCAAAGGCAAAAGCCCATCGCTGAGCACCGGCCCACTGGGCCAATTGCCCTGGTGTAACGACGCCCAGCTGTGCAGCAGGTTCCGGGCTAAGGCCCAGCGCCTTGCGCAGTTGTTTGAACATGTTGATCCTCCTGCTGCGTTGGGCGGATGCGTCTCAGAATCTCAAGCCCTGAGGCATGACAGCGCGGCCCCCGTCGCCAATCAGCGCTGTAGGCGCATGTTACTGCCAGAGACCACGAAACTGAGCACCGGCGCACCGGCACCAAAGGGCATGCCCAGCGCAATCTTGCCTGAGCCATGCAGCAAGCAGGAATCGCGGCGCAGCGGGACCGCCGTTTCACCCGCTTCAAACAGGACCCAGGTGCCAAAGCTGCTCTGATCCGTCAGGGTGAATGAGCCTTGGTGCCAGTCAATGCGCGCATGCACCCGCGAGACGCGGGGGTCGGGCACGCACAACTGCATGCCATTGGCGCGACCGATTTGCACGGGCACCTCATCCGACGAGAACTCCAGCGTCGCCCCGTTCCAGCTGATGCGAATGCTGCCCAGTTGCGAATCGTTCAAGGGCGCCGCTGCACTCAGGCCCGCCTGCATGGTCAACATGTCGGTGGCATCCACATCGCGCCATTCCGCCAGAAAGACCATCTGCGACTCCGTCTTGCCACGGATGTCGAATTCGCCCAGTTTGCGAAAGCGAATGCCTGGCACCACACCGGCATCCACCGCCGTCACATCGTTGACCCAAACCTCGCTGGGTCCGGCCTTTTCGGACAGGCGCGAGGCCACATTCACCGCGTCGCCATAGGTGTCGCCATCGACCTGCAGCACCTCTCCACTGGCCACACCCAAGCGGATCTCCATGCGCACGGACTCAGGCCAGCGCTGCAGGTGCGACTGGTGGCTGCGCAACATCTCGCCCGCCATGAAGACAGCCTGGTTGGCGCTTTCAAAAACCCCCAGCACCCCATCACCAAGCTTCTTGACCACCCGGCCTTCGTGGGCCTGAATGATTTCCCCAATCCATTGCGTGAGGCGCGAGACCACCGCTGCAGCTCGCTCGTTGCCCAAGGTTTCGTAGAGACTGGTGCTGCCCGTGAGATCGGCAAAGACCACCGTCGAAATGGTGCTCATGGGGTCTTTGCAGCGGAAGCGATGGACATGGAGCCCAGTTTAGTTCAATTGCCTCCAACCCGGTGCGCACCCTGGCGACGCATCATTCCTGTGCCTTGCTTTGTTGCAGCCAACGCACGGCACCCCGCCCTGCCTGCACGCCGGTGGCCATGCAGGCCGTCAACAAATAGCCGCCGGTGGGCGCCTCCCAGTCCAGCATTTCCCCGGCGCAAAACACCCCGGGCATGCCATGCAGCATCAGCTGCTCATCCAGCGCAGCAAAGTCCACCCCACCCGCCGTGCTGATGGCCTCGTCCAGCGGGCGTGGCGCCACCACGGTCAAGGGCAAGGCCTTGATGGACCGCGCCAGCATGTGGACATCATGCATCTGCTCCTTGGTCAGCAGCTCATACAGCAAAGCGAGCTTGATGCCCTCCAGCCCCAGGCGGCTCTTGAGGTGGCTGGACAATGAACGCGAGCCCCGCGGGTGGGCCACCGCTGCGGCCACGCGCGCTGCTGTCCAGTCGGGCAGCAGGTCCAGCATGAACGTGGCACGGCCTGTGGCCTCGATGTCATCGCGCAGCAGCGCAGACACGGCATAGATCAGGCTGCCCTCAACGCCCGAGCCGGTGGCCACAAACTCCCCTTTGCGCGCAAACCGGCGGCCCTGGTGATCCACAAAATTCAGCGCCACCGACTTGAACGGCTGGCCGGCATACGCCTGCACGAAGTGGGGCGACCAGCCCGACGCTTGCGCAGGCGCCGCTGGGCTCTGCACATCAAAACCACAATTGGCCGGACGCAGCGGCCGCACCTGAATCTGCCGCTGCTGCAAAGGTACCGACCATGCACCGTCTGACCCCAGACGCGACCAACTCGCCCCCCCCAGGGCCAGCACCACGGCACGCGAACTGAGCGCCACGTCGCCCTGGGGTGAAGCAAAGCACCAGCGGCCCTGCCCATCCCAACCCTGCCAGCGGTGGCGCATGTGAAAGTGCACCCCCAACCCGCGCAGCCGGTGCAGCCACGCGCGCAGCAGGGGCGCGGCCTTCATGTCCACCGGAAACACGCGGCCTGAGGTGCCGACAAAAGTCTCGATACCCAAGCCCTGCGCCCAGGCCCGCACCTGATCCGGTCCAAAGGCCTGCAGCAAGGGAGCCAGCTGCGGCTCACGTTCGCCGTAGCGCTGCATGAAACGATCCAGGGGCTCGGAATGGGTCAGGTTCATGCCCCCCTTGCCCGCAAGCAGGAACTTGCGCCCCACCGAGGGCATGGCATCAAACAGGTGCACGCTCCATCCCGCCAGGGCCAGCTCCTGAGCGGCCATCAAGCCGGCAGGGCCTGCGCCCACCACGGCCACATCGGTTGTCATTTCATGCATTGCGCTTCTCATTCCTGGACGCCGGGGAGGCCGCTATTGTCGCCCGCGCCCGGAACCCCGGCGCAGATCGTTTTGCGCTATGGCAGTGATAGCGGCAGACCAGCCACTGTCCCCTTGGGGACATAGGGGTTTCTGTCACAATGGAACCATTCAAAGCACCCCGATCCGCACACATTTTTCGAGAAGGAAAGCGCATGGCAAGCGAACTCATCAAGCACGTCTCCGACGCCAGTTTCGAAGGCGATGTCCTGAAATCGTCCACCCCGGTTCTGGTGGACTACTGGGCCGAATGGTGCGGCCCCTGCAAGATGATCGCCCCCATTCTTGATGAAGTGGCCGGCAGCTACCAGGGAAAGCTCACCATCGCCAAGATGAATGTCGATGAAAACCGCGAAGTGCCTGCACGCTTTGGCATCCGTGGCATCCCGACGCTCATGCTGTTCAAGGACGGCCAGCTTGCCGCCACCAAGGTCGGCGCCATGAGCAAGGCCCAGCTCACCGCCTTCATCGACCAGCAACTGGCCTGATCTCCCGGATCCCTTGCGCGCATTGAGTGCGTGCGTGCAAGGGACTCCTCACCCCGCTTTCACCTGCTTTCGGCAGCCATCCAGGATGCGGGCACTTTTCCTGTCATAATCGCTGCTGTTCACCAGCACGCAGGCACACGCTGCTGGTTCGAGACCCAAAGGCATGCCAGCCTGCCCACCGCAGGCGCACCGGCAAGTCCCACCCCCCCAGAGACTTTCTTCACTCCTTCCCCGGAGTCCATTCATGCATCTCAACGAACTCAAGGCACTGCATGTGTCTGAAGTCCTCAAGCAGGCCGAGGAACTCGACATCGAAAACACCGGTCGCATGCGCAAGCAGGAGCTGATGTTTGCGATCATCAAGAAGCGCGCCAAGGCGGGCGAGCAGGTGTTTGCCGACGGCGTGCTGGAGATCCTGCCGGACGGCTTCGGTTTCCTGCGCAGCCCCGACACGAGCTACACGGCCAGCACGGACGACATCTACATCAGCCCCAGCCAGGTGCGTCGCTTCAATCTGCACACCGGCGACATGATCGAGGGCGAGGTGCGCACACCCAAGGACGGCGAGCGCTACTTTGCCCTGACCAAGCTCGACAAGGTCAACGGTGGCCCGCCCGAGCAGAACAAGCACAAGGTGATGTTCGAAAACCTCACGCCGCTGTTCCCCAAGGAACACATGCGGCTGGAGCGCGACATCAAGAGCGAAGAGAACATCACCGGCCGCATCATCGACATCATTGCCCCCATCGGGCGCGGCCAGCGTGCGCTGATCGTCGCTCCGCCCAAGAGCGGCAAGACGGTGATGATGCAACACATCGCCCACGCGATCACGGCCAACAACCCCGACGTGCACCTGATGGTGCTGCTGGTGGACGAGCGCCCCGAGGAAGTGACCGAGATGCAACGCTCGGTCAAGGGCGAAATCATTGCATCGACCTTCGACGAGCCCGCCGCACGCCACGTACACGTGGCAGAGATGGTGATCGAGCGCGCGAAGCGCCTGGTCGAGCTGAAGAAGGACGTGGTGATCCTGCTGGACTCCATCACCCGCCTGGCCCGCGCCTACAACAACGTCGTGCCCAGCTCGGGCAAGGTGCTGTCGGGCGGTGTGGACTCGAACGCACTGCAGCGTCCCAAGCGCTTCTTCGGCGCGGCGCGCAAGGTCGAGGAAGGCGGCTCGCTGACCATCATTGCCACAGCACTGGTCGATACCGGCAGCCGCATGGACGAAGTGATCTTTGAAGAGTTCAAGGGCACCGGCAACTGCGAAATCCACCTGAACCGCCGCCTCTACGAAAAGCGCGTGTTCCCGGCCATCGAGCTCAACAAGAGCGGCACGCGCCGCGAAGAGCTGCTGCTGCCCCCGGAAATCCTGCAGAAGACCCGCATCCTGCGCCAGTTCATGTACAACATGGACGAGATTGAGTCCATGGAACTCATGATCAAGAAGATGCGGGAAACCAAGACCAACGTGGAATTCTTCGAGGCCATGCGCCGCGGCGGCTGATGCTGCTGCGCGTGTTTATGCGATAATCAAAGGCTTGATGCGGAAAGTACACCAGATGGGCTGGTGCGGCTCCCGTTTGACATGAGAGAGAAATCATGAAAGAAGGCATTCACCCCAACTACCGCGAAGTGCTCTTCGTGGACCTGTCCAACGGTTTCAAGTTCGTGACGCGTTCCTGCGTGAACACCAAGGAAACCGAGACCTTCGAGGGCAAGGAATACCCCCTGTTCAAGCTGGATACTTCCAGCGAGTCGCACCCCTTCTACACCGGCACCCAGAAGTCGGTGGACAACATGGGCGGCCGCGTGGAGCGTTTCCGCAACCGCTTCGGCAAGACGGCTGCCAAGTAATCTCGCTTCCTGCGCCGTTTTCGCCCCAAGGCAGCCCGGGAGACCGTGCTGCCTTTTTCATTCCTAGTGTCCTGAGTTGGAGATTCGTTGAAGATATAAAAATGTCGAAATCGTTGCCAGGCAAGGCGCAAACCACAGCGATAGCCGTAGCTATCGCGCGGATTTGCAACGCAGCATGGCGGCGATTCTCGGCCTTTTTATGAAACGAATTTCCAACTCAGGACACTAGTATCCTGCGACGAACCCTCAGCGAGCCGCCGCGTGAACCAACCCAGTCCCGCCATCGTTCCTCAAAGCGCCGTGCGGCGGCTGCCCCGTTGGGCCTTGTTCCTGCTGTGCGCTGCCTACATCCTGCCCGGCTTTGTAGGGCGCAATCCCTGGCGCGGCGCCGACATGGCGGCACTGGGCTACATGCAGGAACTGGCCGGTGGCCACACCCCCTGGATGGCCCCACTGCTGGGCGGTTTGGCGCCTGAGACGGACGGCCTGCTGCCCTATTGGCTGGGTGCCTGGGCCATCCAACTGACCACTCCCTGGGCTGCACCGGAACTCGCAGCGCGCATCCCCTTCGTCTTGCTGGTGGCGCTGACCCTGCTGGCCACCTGGTACGGCATCTACGCGCTGGCGCGCAGTCCGGGCGCGCAGCCCGTGGCCTTTGCCTTTGGCGGCGAGGCCCAGCCGGCAGACTACGCCCGTGCCATGGCCGACGGCGGGCTGCTGGCCTTGCTGGCCTGCCTGGGCTTGGCACAGCCCACACACGAAACCACGTCCTACCTCGTGCAACTGTGCTGCACGACACTGGTGTTTTATGGCCTGGCCACTGGGCCACAGTCCAAGACGCTGGCAGCCACGGCACTGGCCGCAGGCATGGTGGGGCTGGTGCTGAGCGGTGCACCCACACTGGCCTTGCTCTATGCCCTGGGCGCCGCAGCCCTGTACCTGAGCGATACCCATGCCGAGCCGTCGGAGAGAAGACATGCCGTGCAATGGAGTGTTCTGGCCCTTGCTTCGGCGCTGATTGCCGCCGCACTGACCTGGTGGCTGGACGCCTGGCGCTGGAAGTTGGCCTGGCCGCAGGAGTTGGGCAAGGACTGGCTGGACCTGGCTCGCCTGCTGGTCTGGTTTGCCTGGCCCGCATGGCCGCTGGCACTGTGGACGCTGTGGCGCTGGCGCAGGCAGATCCTGCATCGCCGCCCGCACCTGCACCTGCTGCTGCCACTGTGGTTTGTGCTGGTTACGCTGGGCTGCGCCGTGGGTACCCTGCCCTCGGACCGTGCCCTGCTGCTGAGCCTGCCGGCCCTGGCGGCACTGGCAGCCTTTGCCCTGCCCACACTGCGGCGCAGCATGTCGGCCTTGATCGACTGGTTCACCCTGCTGTTCTTCAGCGCCTCGGTCATTGCGATCTGGGTAATCTGGGTGTCCACGCAGACAGGCGTCCCTGCCAAACCTGCCGCCAACGTCGCCAAACTGGCACGGGGCTTTGAGCCACAGTTTTCGGCGATTGCCTTTGCGGTGGCCCTGGCTGCCACCCTGGCCTGGTGCGCCCTGGTGTGGTGGCGTGCCGGCCGCCACCGCAGTGCCATCTGGAAAAGCCTGGTACTGCCCGCTGCAGGTACCACCCTGTGCTGGTTGTTGCTGACAACGCTGTGGCTGCCCATGCTCGACTACGTGCGCAGTGACGTGCCCCAGATGCGCACACTGGCACGGCTCGCAGGCCAGCCCACCTGCATGCACATGTATGGGCTGGACCGCACCCAGATGGCCGCACTGCAGTTCCATGGACAGTTGCGACTGGTGCCGCTGGACGATACCCCCCGCTGCGATTGGCTGGTACATGCGCCGTATGCCAGCAGTGCCAACGCGCGCAAACCCATGCCCTTGCCTGATCTGACGGGTTGGACCCTGCTACACCGTGTGGACCGACCGCGCGAACGCGGCGATGTGCTGGAGCTCTACCGCCGCCATGTCCCACAAGACTGAGTCGAGCCTGTCAGACCGCTCCTTGATCGCGCGCCACGCGGGCACGGTGCTCGTCGGCCAACTGGCGGTCATGGCCTTTGGTGTGACGGACACCATCGTCGCAGGCCGCCATGCACAAGAGTCGCTGGCTGCGCTGGCCATCGGCTCGGCCCTCTACATCAGCGTGTACGTTCCCCTGCTGGGCATGCTGAGCGCGCTGCTGCCCATCTGGGCGGAACTGCGCGGCGCGCGCAAGCCGCAGGCCATTGGCGGCTCGCTGCGCCAGTCGCTGTACCTCTGCGCCCTGGCCTGCGTGCCCGGCATGGCCGTGCTGTTGCACCCGGACCCGGTATTGGCCTGGACCCAGGTGCCCGAGGCCCTTCGCCCCAGTGTGGAGCAGTACCTGGCCGTGCTGGCCCTGGCGCTGCCTCCCGCCCTGCTGTTCCGCGTGTTCAGCACGCTCAACCAGGCCCTGGGGCACCCGCAGTGGGTCACCTGGCTGCAGGTGGTTTCACTGCTGGTCAAGATTCCGCTGTCCATCTGGTGGACGTTTGGCGGTGCGGGCATGCCCGCGATGGGGGTCGTCGGCTGCGGCTGGGCCACCCTGGTGGTGAACTGCGGCATGCTGGCCGTGGCCCTGTGGCTGCTGCGCACGCAAGCGATGTACGCCCCTTTGCAGGTGTGGCAGCGCATGGAACCACCCAACCGTGCGCAACTGGCCGCCTTTGCACGGCTGGGGATTCCTTCGGCGCTGGCCGTCACCGTGGAAGTGACCTCGTTCACGCTGATGGCCTTGTTCATTGCGCGCCAGGGCACGCTGGCCTCGGCCGCACACCAGATTGCCGCCAACATGGCCGCCGTGTTGTACATGGTGCCGCTTTCGCTGGCCATTGCCACCAGTGCCCGCGTGAGCTACTGGCGCGGTGCAGGACAAGCGGCCCATGCACAACAGGCTGTTTATATAGGTTTTAGGCTTCTAGCGCTTATCTGTATTGCGCTAGCAGCTATTGTTTTTATAGCAAATCACTGGATTGCATCGGTCTATTCCAACGATGCCCAAGTGGTGATGGCTGCCGCGGGCCTGCTGGGCTGGGTAGCGCTGTACCACCTGGCAGATGCGGTGCAGACCCTGTGCATCTTTTTGCTGCGCTGCTTTCGCATCACGCTGGCACCTCTGGTGGTGTATGGCGTGATGCTGTGGGGCGTGGGCCTGGGTGGCGGCTACCTGTGGGCTTACCATGGGTTTGGGCCCGTTGCCTCACTGGCGTCCCCCGTCCCCTTCTGGGCCGCCAGCGCCGCCGCTTTGGTGGTCACCGCAGTGGTCTTCGCAGCCATGCTGCGCCGGGCGTTGCTCAGCTCGAGCGCAAGCGTGCCGGAGGAAGGTGCACGCTGAAGGTGGAGCCCTTGCCCAGGGTGCTGCGGATGTCCAGGCTCGCGCCGTGGCGCTGCAGCACATGCTTGACGATGGCCAGGCCCAGGCCGGTGCCTCCCGTTTCACGTGAGCGGCTGCGATCCACGCGGTAGAAGCGCTCGGTCAGTCGGGGAATGTGTTCGGGGGCAATGCCCGGGCCCGTGTCCTGCACAGAGAACACAGCGCCACCATCGGCGGCTCGCTCCCAACGCACCACAATGCGCCCGCCGCCTGGGGTGTAACGCACCGCGTTGCTGATGAGGTTGGACAAAGCGCTTTGCAGTTCGGCTGGACTGCCTGCGATGTCCTGCCACTGGGCGGCACCGGTATCAAACTCCAGCACATGGCCCTGGGCCTGGTTCTGCGTGAGCAGGGCCGACAGCGCCCTGCTCTCCTCCTCGCAGCGCTGCAACAGGCTGGAAACCGGCGTCCACTCCGCCATGCCCGGCAAAGGGCTGCCCTCCAGGCGCGACAGCGTCAGCAAATCCTGCACCACGCTTTGCATGCGCGCCGCCTGCTGCGCCATCATGGCAAGGTAGCGCGCGCGGTCGGGGGCTTCGAGGTCCAGCGTCTGCAAGGTCTCGACAAACCCGGTCAGCACGGTCAGTGGGGTGCGGATTTCGTGCGACACGTTGGCGACGAAGTCGCGCCGCATGGCCTCGGCCTGCTCCAGCGCCGTGACATCGCGCGACAGCAGCAAGGCACGGCCCTCGCCATAGGTGTGCACATGCACGGAGACGCGCACCGGCCGCGAAGGCGTGCTGCTGCGCCCTTCCAGCACCACGTCACGGGCATAGTCATGCTCGGCCAGGTAAGCATTGAACTCCGGATCGCGCACCAGGTTACGGATGGATTGCAGGGCATCGCGCTGCGGATCAAAGCCGAAATGCTCCGCCGCCGTGTCGTTGCACCATTCGATGCGCCCTTCCTCATCCAGCAGCACCACCCCATTGGGTGAAGCCTGCAAGGCGCCCAGTATGTCCTGCAGGCGCTTGTCGCTCTCCCGCACCAGATCCTGCTGCTGGCGCACCAGACGGCGCACACGTTCCACGGCCTCGCCCCACAGTCCGTAGAGCTCGAGACCTCGCTGCACATCCCCCTGGCGCAGCCAGCGCAACATGCGCCCGCCACGCCACATGTCCAGCACAAACCACACCCAGGCGGCCACAGCGGCGCCCAGCGCAGCGCCCCAGGCAGAACCCTGCCACCAGCCGATGGCGCCCCCCAGCAATTGCCAGAAGAGAAAGATCAGAAAACGCAGAACCATGCGCGCAGCACCTTAGAAACTGCGCCAGATGGCGCAGCCGTTCGTTGTCCATTGACGTGGCGTCGTGAGTCCGGGGCATGCCCGCGCCGAGCGCCATCGGCGACTGAGCACAAGCACCGCCGGGCATACGCCTCAAGCGCGCATGGGCACCTGCGGTTGGGCGGTGAGCCGATACCCCGCTCCACGCACCGTCTCGATCATGGTACCCGCAGCGCCCAGCGCCTCGCGCAAGCGCTTGACGTGCACATCGACGGTGCGCTCTTCGATGAACACATGGTCACCCCACACCTTGTCGAGCAGTTGCGCGCGGCTGTGCACGCGCTCGGGATGCTTCATGAGGTAGTGCAAGAGCTTGAACTCGGTCGGCCCCACCTTGAGCAACTGCCCCTGGAAGGACACGCGGTAGGTGGCAGCATCAAGCACCAGCTCGCCAATGCTCACGCTGTCGGTCACCTGCTCGGGGGCCCGGCGGCGCAGCACGGCGCGGATGCGCGCCAGCAGTTCCTGGGTCGAGAAGGGCTTGGTGATGTAGTCATCGGCCCCGGCATCGAGCCCGGCGATCTTGTCGGGTTCATCACCGCGCGCCGTGAGCATGAGGATGGGCACAGGCTTGGTGCGGCTGTCGGCGCGCCATTTGCGTGCCAGCGCCAACCCGCTTTGGCCGGGCAGCATCCAGTCCAGAAGAATCACATCGGGCAACACCGCATCCAGCTCGCGCTGGGCGCTGTCACCGTCCTCGGCCCAGAAAGGCTGGAATCCGTTGTGGCGCAGGTTGACGGCAATCAGCTCGGCAATGGCCGGCTCATCCTCGACGATCAGGACTCGGGGTAGTTTTCTCATGGTGTCGCGCAGACCCGTTTACAGCACGGCCGATTCGATATCGCCCAGGGAAGTGTGACGCACATCCATACCCTTGACGAGGTAAATGATCAGTTCAGCGATGTTCTTGGAGTGATCGCCAATGCGCTCAATGGCCTTGGCCAGGAACAACAGATCCAGGCTGGGCGAAATGGTGCGCGCGTCTTCCATCATGTAGGTGATGAGCTTGCGCACGAATCCGCCGAACTCCTGGTCGATCAGATCATCCTCCTTCAGGATGGCCACGGCCATCTTGACGTCCAGGCGAGCAAAGGCGTCAAGTGCCTTGCGCAATTGCCCCGATGCCAGGTCCGCCGCAAGACGCAGATCGCCCGTGGGCAGCGACCGGGGCGCTCCGCCCTCGATGATGGAGCGCACCATGCGCGCCATCTTGCTCGCCTCGTCGCCCATGCGCTCCAGATTGGCCGTCGCCTTGGAGAACGCCAGCAACAGGCGCAGATCGCGCGCCGTGGGCTGGCGCCTGGCGATGATGGTGGAGAGGTCGTGGTCAATCTCGACCTCCATGGCGTTCACGCGCTCCTCGATGGCCAGCACCTGGTCCACCGATTCCAGACTGAACTGGGACAGTGCATAGATGGC
Source organism: Simplicispira sedimenti (assembly GCF_022760965.1). Lineage (NCBI taxonomy): Bacteria > Pseudomonadati > Pseudomonadota > Betaproteobacteria > Burkholderiales > Comamonadaceae > Simplicispira > Simplicispira sedimenti. The sequence goes on along the minus strand of NZ_JAKVIJ010000012.1, from coordinate 109,134 downwards.
GTGGCGGATCTGGGACTCGACCAGCCCCCCCATTTCCATCACACGGGTGGAAACGCCGTTGAGTTCGCTGTCGAACTGCGAAGAAAGATGCTTTTCGGGCACAGTGTCCTCCTCAGCCGAAACGGCCGGTAATGTAGTCTTCGGTTTCCTTGCGCTTGGGCTTGAAGAAGATTTCTTCGGTCTCGCCAAATTCCATCAGCTCGCCCAGGTACATGTAAGCCGTGTAGTCACTGCAGCGCGCAGCCTGCTGCATGTTGTGCGTGACGATCAGGATGGTCACCTTGTGCTTGATTTCGGCGATCAGCTCCTCGATGGCGCCCGTGGCAATCGGGTCCAGCGCCGAGGTGGGTTCGTCGAACAGGATGATCTCCGGATCCGTGGCCAGCGAGCGCGCAATGCACAAACGCTGCTGCTGCCCCCCCGAGAGGTTGACGGCCACTTCGTCCAGGCGATCTTTCACTTCATTCCAGATCGCAGCGCCTTTGAGCGCAGCCTCCACCTTGTCCTCGATGTAGGTCTTGGACCTTTCGCCGCGCACCCGCAGGCCGTAGGCCACGTTCTCGAAGATCGACTTGGGGAACGGATTGGGCTTCTGGAACACCATGGACAGGCGCATGCGCACTTCGATGGGGTCCACATGGTGGTGCAGCAGGTCGATCTGGTCGGGCAGCAGTTCGATGGAGCCGCCATAGCGATGCCCAGGGTACAGGTCGTGCATGCGGTTGAAGCAGCGCAGAAACGTGGACTTGCCGCAGCCGCTGGGGCCGATCAAGGCCGTGACCTTGTTTTCATAGATCGGCATGCTGATGGACTTGAGGGCCTTGAAGTCACCGTAGAAAAAGTCCAGGTTCTTGGACTGGGCCTTGAGCTTGGGTGCGACGGCCGTGGTGGAAGCAGGGGTTGCCATGATCGTAGAAGGTTCCAGACAGGGTTGCGTTGATTACCACTTGAGGTTTTTGCGCAGGCGATAGCGCAACCAGATGGCGGTGGCGTTCATGCTCAGCGTCAGCACCACCAGCACCAGGCTGGCAGCGGCCGCATTCGCGTGGAAAGCCGGGTCGGGGCGGGAGGTCCAGTTGAAAATCTGGATCGGCATCACAGTGAACGGAGACATCAGCCAGTCGAACATGCCGGCCCCCTCAACGAAGGGTGCGGGTGGCAGGAAAGCAATGAAGGTCAGCGCGCCAATCGTGATGATGGGCGCAGTCTCGCCAATGGCGCGGGACAGGCCGATGATCACCCCCGTCAGAATGCCGGGCATGCCGTACGGAATGAGGTGGTCGCTGCACACCTGCCATTTGGTGGCGCCACAGGCGTAGGCAGCTTCACGCACGGTCTGCGGAATGGCGCGCAAGGCCTCGCGTGTTGCCACAATCACAATCGGCAGGATGAGCAAGGCAAGGGTCAGGCCGGCTGACAGAATGCTTTGGCCAAAACCAAAGGTGTACACAAACAATCCCAAGGCGAGCAAACCGTACACAATGGACGGGACACCTGCCAGGTTGGTGATGTTGATTTCAATCACATCGGTAAACCAGTTCTTGCGCGCGTACTCTTCCAGGTAGATGGCGCTGGCAATACCCACCGGAATGGCGAACAGGGCCGTCACCAACATCACCAGCAAGGAGCCGACCCATGCAGACACGATGCCCGCCTGGCCGGCGCGGCGCGAGGGGAAGTTGGTGAAGAACTCGGCCGTGAGACGCGGGAAGCCGTCGATCACCATCTGCGCGAACAGCGCTACGAGCGTGAGAATGCCGACCGACATGGCCATGAGGCCAACGATGCCGAAAACAATGTCCCAGCGCTTGTGCGAACGAATGATGGAGCGCAGCCGCTCTTTGGAAACGGTTGGAGAGTTCATCAATAGGCCTCACGGAACTTGCGGCGCAGCCAGTAGCCGAGCAGGTTGAAAGACAGGGTCAGCAGCATCAGCGTGAGGCCTGCAGCAAAAATGGTCTGGTAACCGACGCTGCCGTGCGGCAGGTCACCAAGGGCCACCTGCACGATGAACGAGGTGATCGTGGCGGCAGACTCCATGGGGTTGAGTGTCAGGTTGGGCTGCATGCCGGCGGCCACCGCAAGAATCATGGTCTCGCCCACAGCACGCGAAATACCCAGGATGTAGGCCGATGCAATCCCCGACAGCGCCGCAGGCACCACCACCCGCGTGGCAGTCTGAAAGCGCGTGGAACCCAGGGCGTAGGCGCCTTCGCGCAGGCTCATGGGAACGGCCCGCATGGCGTCTTCCGACAGCGAAGACACGTACGGAATGATCATGATGCCCATCACCAATCCGGCGGAGAGGATATTGAACGTGGGCAGCTCTGGCATGAGCTTTTGCAGCAAGGGTGTGACCACCAGCAGCGCAAAGAAGCCGTAGATGATGGTCGGAATGCCCGACAGCAATTCCAGCATGGGTTTGAGCACTTCACGCGTCTTGTGCCCGGCAAACTCCGACAGATAGATCGCGATGATCGTGCCCAACGGCACTGCGATCAGCAGCGCCACGAATGAGCTGGAAAGGGTGCCAGCCAACAGCACCGAGATGCCGAAATGCGCGTCATCGAACAATGGTGTCCACTGCGTGTCCGTGAGGAAATCCCACAGTGGCACCTGCGAGAAGAACACCAACGACTCCTTGATCAGGATATAGACGATGGCCAGGGTGGTGAAGACCGACACACAGGCCGCAAGCAAAAGAATGCTCTCGACGAAGCGGTCCTTGCGCTTGCGCGCGACTTTGGATCGCGCCAACTGCGCCAGCCTGGCATCACCCGTGAGTGGTGGATTCGACATGGTTCGATCCGGGGTTGTGGAGGTCGCGGTCATTGTAGGAATCAGCAGACATACCGGTTTGCGTGAAAAGCCCTGCCCCGCCCAACGGGCAGGTGTGCAGGGCGCCATGGCTCAGGCCATTACATCTTGGCTTCGCGGGCCAGCAGTTCCTTGATGGTGATGCCGACTTCGTTCTTGCCACCAAACACGGTGCCCTTCTTGCCCTTGTTGATGTGGTCCTGGGCCATCTTGTAGGCCTCAGCGGGCAGCGGAACGTACTTCACTTCGGAAGCCATCTTGCCGCCCTCGGTCATGTAGAAGTCCACAAACTTCTTCACCTCGGGCTTGGAAAGCGACTTGGCGTTCACATAAATGAAGATGGGACGCGACAGCGGCTGGTAGGAGCCGTCCAGAACGGTCTTCTCGCTCGGGGCCACGGCAGGCTTGCCTTCCTTCTCGACGATGGGCAGCGCCTTGAGCTTGGCAGTGTTCTCGGCGTAGTAGGCGTAACCGAAGTAGCCGATGGCATTGACATCGCCAGCCACACCCTGCACCAGCACGTTGTCGTCTTCCGACGCGGTGAAGTCACCACGGCTGGACTTGGACTTGCCCACAATGGCTTCGGTGAAGTAGTCGAACGTGCCCGAGTCGGCACCTGCACCAAACAGCTTGATGGGCTGGTTGGGCCAGGCAGGGTTGACCTGGTTCCAGTGCGTGACCTTGCCCTGGGCTTCGGGCTCCCAGAGCTTCTTCAACTCGGCCACGGTGGCTTGCTTGAGCCAGGCGTTCTTGGGGTTGATCACCACGGTCAACGCGTCGAAGGCCACCGGCACTTCAAAATACTCCACGCCCGCAGCGCGGCACGCTTCCATCTCCTTGGCCGCGATCGGGCGCGAAGCGTTGGAGATGTCGGTTTCGCCACGGCAGAACTTCTTGAAGCCGCCACCGGTGCCTGACACACCGACCGTGACCTTCATGCCCTTGTTGGCCTTCTGGAATTCTTCGGCCACGGCTTCGGTCACCGGATAGACGGTGCTCGAACCATCGACCTTGACGACCTGCGCAAACGCCGGGGCACCCAAAAATGCCAGGGTGGACACAGCGATCAGCGACTTGATGGGGTTAGTTTGCATGGGTTACTTTCGTAAAAATGAAAGGATTGCGATGAATTTATGAGCTTTGTGTGACTGATTGATGACAAGTCGCTCAGACAGCACGGCAAGCGCGCGCCACAGGCTTGCCATGGTGGTGCAGTTCCACCTTGCCCTGGGTCTCCAGGCGCCAGCCCTCGCCCTCGTACACACCATTGCCCTTGCGATCCAGTTCGTAGCCCCCTTCGTGGCGGATGCGCACGGTGCTGCCGTCCGCGGCAAGGCGCGCCTGGAGGCGCTTGCCGCCTTCGCACTCGTACGACACAAACTTGCCTGCCTGCATGCCCGCAGGCACGGAGGGGCTGGAAGCGCAGCCCGACATCACGGCCACACCGGCCAGGGCAAGAAGGGAAAGCACAGATTTCATGATCACTCCAGAGGTTTGAAAGGAAACCCTGGCACTATTGCAAGCGTCTGTGACGGTATCGTGAACTGTTCGTGATGGTTTTTTGACTGCTTGATGCCGTTGCTTTGACATCCGTGACGCAACAATCACGAGGTTGTCAAAAACCACCGGCACACTCGAACCCCACAAGCTCGCCATGGCGGCCCCTGGCGCACCACCTTTTCATTCCAACAATGCAAAACGGAACCCTTCTTGCCGCTGTCGACCTGGGGTCGAACAGCTTTCGCCTGGAAATCGGGCTCTACGAGCATGGACGCATCCAGCGCGTGGACTACCTCAAGGAGACCGTGCGCCAGGGCAACGGCCTGGACCGTGAACACAACCTCAGCGTCGAAGCCATGCAGCGTGGCTGGGACTGCCTGGCACGTTTTGCCGAGCGGCTCGCCGATTTCCCCCGCGCGCGGGTGCGTGCGGTGGCCACCCAGACGCTGCGCGAAGCGCGCAACCGCGATGTTTTCCTGCACCGGGGCAGTGAGCTGCTGGGCCACCCCATCGATGTGATATCTGGCCCTGAGGAAGCGCGCCTGATCTACCAAGGCGTGGCCCGCCTGCTGCCCCAGTCCGACGAGAAGCGCTTGGTCGTGGACATTGGCGGCCGCTCCACCGAACTGATACTGGGCCAGCGCTTTCGGCCCGAGGCGGTGGCCTCGTTTCGCGTGGGCAGTGTGGCCTGGTCCAGCCGTTACTTTCCACAGGGGCAGTTCACACAACAGGCCTTTGCCACCGCGGAAATCGCCGCCAAGGCCGTGCTCGATGAAGCCCTGAGCACCTACCGCCCCGACACCTGGGATGTGGCCTATGGCTCCTCGGGCACCATTGGCGCGGTAGGCGACATGCTGACCGCCGCTGGCTTCAGCCCCGGCGAGCTGACGCACGAGGGACTGGACTGGCTGCGCGAACGCCTGCTGCGCGCCCAAAGCGCAGACAAGGTACGGCTGGAAGGACTCAAGGACGACCGCAGGGCCGTCATCGGCGGCGGCCTGTCTATCCTGCGGGCCTTGTTTGACCTGCTCGAGATCCGCAGCATGCAAGTGGCCCAGGGTGCGCTGCGCCAGGGCGCCCTGTACGACATGCTGGACCGCGAGCTGCCCGAGACCGACCTGCGGACCTCGACGGTGCAAGGCCTGGTGCAGAGCTTTGCCGTGGATCGCGACCAGGCACACCGTGTGGCGACCGTGGCCGAGCAACTGTTTGCACAAGCCTTGCCAGACCACGAGGGCACAGGGGCGCGCAAACTCGGCTGGGCAGCGCAGTTGCATGAGATTGGCTGCCGCATCTCGCACAGCGACTACCACCGCCATGGCGCCTACATCCTCGACAACACCGATGTGGCTGGCTTTGCCCAGCACGAACTGCACCGCCTGGGTGCACTGGTATTGGGCCACAGGGGCAAAGTGCGCAAGATCGAGGCCGACCTGGGCGACACCTTGTTTGCCGTGCAACTGCTGTGCCTGCGGCTGGCCGTGATTCTGTGTCACGCACGGCGCGACCCCGATCTGCACGGACTGACCCTGGGCCTGGATGGCAGCCGCTTCTCCCTGCGTGCGCGCACCGGCTGGGCGGCAAGCTACCCCCAATCGGCATACCTGTTGCGCGAAGAAATAGAAGCCTGGCAGCGCACAGGCTGGGAACTGGACGTACAGCTGCCATGAACGGTATAAACGATTTATACTATTTATATCGTTCAAAGGAGTATTTATGAACAACACCCCCAGCACCCCCACCACAGAAGCAAGCACACCCAAGGCGGCCGCAACCCCAGCGCCCAGCGCCAAGGCACCTGCACGCAAGGCGGTTACCAAACCAGCCGTGAGCAAGGTCGCCACACCCAAGGCGCCAGCCGCCAAGAAACCCGCTGCCAAGGCCCCCGCCACCAAGCGCACCGCCTCCAAAGCCATCGTGGCAAAGCCTGCAGCCGCCAAACCCGTGGCCGCAAAGCCCACCAAGGCAGAAGCCAAGCCGAAGAAGCCCAAGCTGGTGCGCGACAGTTTCACCATCCCCAAGGATGAATACGCCGGCATCGACACGCTGAAGGAGCGCAGTGTGGCGCTGGGTCGGCCCGCCAAAAAGAGCGAGTTGCTGCGCGCTGGGCTGATGGCACTGCTGGCCATGTCCCCCAACGCGTTGCATGCGGCCTTGGAGGCCGTTCCCACCATCAAGACCGGCAGGCCCAAATCCGACAAGTGATCCACCCCTTCAGGGGTCGGAAACTCAGAGAAACTCGGGGGACTGCACGCTGAGCAGCACGGTTTCAGTCTGCCCTGCACGCTCACGCTGGCGCAACCACCAGACCGAGCCCTTGCGCACCGCGCACTCCCCCACCGACATGCCCAGCACGCGGGCCACAACCTGACCCAGCGCAGGCTGGTGGCCCACCACCAGAATGGCCCCCTTGCCTTGGGGCCACTGGACCAGATCCAGCAAATCCTGCGCAGTGCCATTGGGCAGCAATTCAGCGCGCAGCTTGTATTTGCGGCCCAGGGCCTGGGCCGTCTGTTCGGTACGACGTGCAGGGCTGCAGAGCACGCGCAGGCCTTCGGGCAATTGACGGTCCAGCCAGGCTGCCATGCGCACGGCCTGTTTTTCACCCCGAGGTGTCAGGGCACGCTGCAGGTCGTCCATGCCCACGCCCCCCTCTTCGGCTTCGGCGTGTCGCCACAGGATCAGATCCATACCACCCTCGTCCATCAAGCGTTGCGCGGCGCGGGTGCTGGCGCGTAGCGACTGGTCAGCGCTGCCTGCGCTCCCATGCCCTTGAGCACATTGCCCGCCATGCGGTAGCTGCCGTCGGGTTGCAACTCCCAGGCATCACGGCTGTCACGCAGGTAGGCCACCAGGCATTCGTCGATGATGCGCTGGCGCAGCTTGGGGTCGGTCACAGGCCAGGCCAATTCCACCCGGCGCATCATGTTGCGGTTCATCCAGTCGGCACTGGAGCAGTACAGCTCTTCTTCCTTGCCACAGCGGAAGTAAAAAACCCGTGAATGCTCCAGAAACCGCCCGATGATGGATCGCACACGGATGTTCTCTGTCACCCCCGCCAGTTGCGGCGGCAGGATACAGGCACCGCGCACAATGAGATCGATGCGCGCACCACGCTGGCCGGCCAGCACCAGGGCACGCACCAGGGCCTCGTCGGTCAGGGCATTCATCTTGGCGACGATGCGCCCGCCCTCTCCGCGTGCTGCCGCCAGCCCCACCTGGTCGATCTTTTCCAGCATGCGACGGTGCAGGTGAAACGGTGCCACCAGCAGGCGCCGCATGCGCGGCAGGCGATTTTGGCTGGCCAGGTGGTTGAACACATTGTCCATGTCGGCCGTGATGTCGCGGTCGGCCGTGAGAAAGCTCAGATCCGTGTACAAGCGTGCCGTGCTGGGGTTGTAGTTGCCGGTGCCCAGGTGGCCGTAGCGCACCATCTGTCGCCCTTCACGGCGGGTGACCAGCAGCATCTTGGCGTGCGTCTTGAGCCCCACCACACCGTACACGACCTGCGCCCCCACAGACTCAAGGGCCTCGGCCCAGTTGATGTTGGCCTCCTCGTCAAACCGGGCTTTCAACTCCACCACGGCCATCACTTCCTTGCCACGGCGCACAGCTTCGCGCAGCAAGTCCAGCATTTGCGGATCCGACCCAGTGCGGTAAATGGTCTGCTTGATAGCGACCACCTGCGGATCGTGCACTGCCTCTCGCAAGAAGGCCAGTACGCCATCAAAACTCTCGAAGGGCTGATGCAACAGCACATCCCCTTGCTTGAGCTGTTCAAGAATCGACGCACTCGGTTGGATTTGATGGGGCCAGGTGGGGCGCCATGGGGCAAACATCCAGGCAGGATTGGCGACCAGATCAATGAGCTGCGAAAACCGCACCAGGTTCACAGGGCCTTGCACGCGATAGAGCGCGGCGCGCGGCAGGTCGAACTGGCGCAGCAGAAAATCGGCCAGGTACTCGGAACTCCCCGCAGAAACCTCCAGTCGCACTGCAGTGCCGAAGTTGCGGTGTTGCAAGCCCTGGCGCAGCACCGTGCGAAGGTTGCGCACATCTTCCTCATCCACCGCCAAGTCGGAATGCCGCGTGACCCGAAACTGCGCGAACTCCACCACCTCGCGGCCGGGGAACAAATCCGTCAGGTGCGCGCGCACCACGCTGGAGACACTGACAAACTGCATGCCCTTGGGGGCTACCTTGGCAGGCATGCGCGTGAAGCGCGGCAACAGGCGTGGGACGCGAACAATGGCGATCTCGTTCTCACGCCCAAACGCGTCGCTGCCCTTGAGGCGCACGATGAAGTTCAGCGATTTGTTCGCCACCTGGGGGAACGGGTGCGCCGGGTCCAGGCTGATGGGTACCAGCAGAGGGCGCACCTCGCGCACAAAATACTCATGCACCCAGCGACGCTGGGCAGCGTTGCGCTCACCGTGCGAGACGACGCGCACCCCTTCACGTGCCAACGCAGGCATCAGCGCATCGTTGTACAAGGCGTACTGGCGTTCCACCAGGTCGTGCGCCTTGGCCGATAGCGCTTCAAAGGTCGCAACGGTGTGCTCGCCTTTGGTTTCACCGGTACGGGCTGCGGTGATGTGCGGCTCGGCACGCACCTCAAAGAACTCGTCCAGGTTCGAGGAAACGATGCACAGATAGCGCAGGCGTTCCAGCAAAGGCACATCCTTGCGGCCCACCCAATGGAACACCCGTTCGTTGAATGCCAGGATGCTGTGGTCTCGGTCCAGCAAACGCAACTGCGCCGCCGATGCGCGGGCTGCTGCAGGGGAAAGCGCCGCTGCCGCAGGAGCGGTCGCAACGTGCCCCACAGCGTCCAACACATGCGGAAAACCCTGGATCTGGGCAGAGGGGATCAAAGCAGCTTCCGTAGCACTATCGGCTTTTTTTGTTGTGGTCATGGACGCAATCACCAGCAAAGGGGAACCACGGAAGTATTCGACAACACGGTGACCGTTTCGTGACAGTCACCAATTTATCTGCATTCTGTCACCGAGACCCTCAGGATGCGCCCCTACTCCGCTCAGGCTCCGAGGAAATGCTTGCGGTACTTCGGAGGCAAATCAGCAATGCGCATGAGCATGGGCAGATCCGCCGAATTGAAGTCCGGATCCCACGCCGGAGCGCCCAGCACCTTGGCGCCGAGGCGCAGATAGCCCTTGATCAACGCCGGCGGCTCGATGTCCAGCGAATCATCCAAGCGATCCACGGGCAAGGGCAAACGCGGGCGTACCTGGTATTCGATGGGCGCCAGATAGGTCTGGCGCACCTGGCGCCAGATGCTGGCCGCCATATCGCCCGACACCACGCCGTTGTGCAACATCGGGATGCTGGCGCACCCCACCATGGTGTCGAGCTGATTGCGCACCATGAAGTCGGCCAGAGCGCCCCACAAGGCGAGAATCACGCCACCATGGCGGTGCTCGGCATGCACACAGCTGCGGCCCAGCTCCACCATGCGCGCGCGCAGGCTGCGCAGGCGTGTCAGGTCAAACTCGGTATCGCTGTAGGTGCTGCCAATGCGGCGTGCCTGTGCAGGTGTCAGCACGCGGTAGGTGCCTATGACCTCCTGGCTTTGTGCATCACGCACCAGCAAGTGCTCGCAGTAGTCGTCAAACACGTCAATGTCATGGCCTGGGAGCGTGGGCTTGAGGCGTGCGCCCATCTCCACGGCAAACACCTCATACCTCAGGCGCTGCGCCGCCCTCACCTCATCGAGGTGGCGCGCCCAAGCCACTTCCACACTGCCGCGCGCGCCCGCAGCGTCCGGGCGATGAAGTGACCCCCTGGGCAAGGACACAGGGGAAAGCGGCAAAGTGGGGCTGGGCAAGTCGTTCATGGTGGACTCCTGGTTGGCACGCCCCGGTGCAGACTCGGCGAGTCAGACCCCGGCAGCAGACACTGGCAGTGTGGGTGCGCCGCATGAAATCCACGTGTCCAAACCATGAACAAACGATGACATCGCATGGTGTCTTCCGCGGGTTATCCAAGGTTAATGCGTCGTGCGAAGCCGACCACCACACTGCGACGCATGACGCACACCGAATCTTCATCACAACCTATGCCGCCGCGGCGCAAGTTCATGCGCCACGCCCTGGCGCTGGCCGGCAGCGCACAGGCAGCCACTCTTGCAACTCCCGCCCACAGTGCCCCCATTGGATCGGCATTGCCTGCCCACCAACGCAACCCTGGAGGTACCGACACGTCCTACGGCCAGCCTGCCACCGCAGAAGCGGCCGTGGTCCGCACCGAATCCAAAGAAGCGGGCTTCAGTGTGTGGCGCACACCACTGCAGCACCAGCGTGGAATCATCACCCCGGGCGGCCTGCACTTTGCGGTGCACCACAACGGAATCCCCGACATCGATCCGGCACGCCACCAGCTCATGCTGCATGGGCTGGTCGATCGCCCCTTGCGCCTGGACTGGGAGCGGCTGCAGCGCTACCCCATGGTCAGCAAGGTGCACTTTCTGGAGTGCGCAGGCAACTCGGCTGCCAACGCCCTGTCACCTTTCGCGATGGATCTCCCCCTGGGACAGTTGGCCGGGGAGGTCTCTTGCTCGGAATGGACGGGAATCCCCCTGTCGTTGCTGATGGACGAGGCACGCCCCCAACCCAGCGCCCAATGGGTGATTGCCGAAGGAGCCGATGCAGGCTCCCACGCGCGCAGCCTGCCATTGCAGGCACTGCGCCAGCACGGAATGCTGGCGCTGTACCAGAACGGCGAGCGCCTGCGCCCTTCACAAGGCTATCCAATGCGGCTGTTCGTTCCCGGCTGGGAAGGAAACGCCAACGTGAAATGGCTGCACCGACTTGAGTTCAGCGACATCCCTGCGCACACCAAGGACGAATCGGGCCTCTACACCCAGGTTTTGTCGGACGGACGCATCCAGCGCTTTGCGCTGACCATGGAGGTCAAATCCGTCATCACCCGCCCCAGCGGACAACAGACACTCCCCAGCCCCCGCGGCCACTACGAGATCGAAGGACTTGCCTGGTCCGGACGCGGACGTATCGCACACGTCGAAGTGTCGGTGGACGGCGGGCGAAGCTGGACTGCAGCCATATTGCACGGGCCGGTGCTGGACCGCTCCTTCACCCGCTTCACCCTGCCCTGGCAGTGGCAAGGCCAGAAAGCCGTGCTGATGAGCCGCGCCACCGACGAGCAAGGTCACACCCAGCCCACCCGCAGCACCTGGAAAGGCCGCTATGCGGCCCACTCCTTCAACCACTACAACGCCATCCAGGCCTGGGCTGTGGACCGTGATGGTCGCGTGGAAAACTGCTATGCATGACCCCATCCATCTTTCCCCTGCCAAATGGCTGGCTGCCATCCTGGTGCACTGGGTGGGGCAAATCGCCTTGATCGTTGCTACCACCCTTGGGCTCACGGCGGCAAACGCCTGGTCACAGACCACCTCGCCGACGCCGCAGCCCGCTTCGGCTGCCACAGTGGGACTGGCCATTGCGCTGAAAAAGGAAGAACTGGCTCCGTATGACATCACCGTCTTCCCCAACGGACGCGGACTGCCGCCGGGCCAAGGCCGCGTGACCCAAGGACGTGTTCTGTACGCAAACCAATGTGCCGCATGCCACGGCCCCAGCGGTACGGAGGGGCCAGCCGCGCGTCTGGTGGGCAGCGATGGATTCATCGGCTGGGACGACCCACTGCGCCCGCTGCGGATTGCCAAGCATCCCTTGCTGGTTCAATCCGTGGGCGCACGCTGGCCCTACGCCACCACCGTCTTCGACTACATCCGCCGTGCCATGCCCTACCACGCCCCCAAGAGCCTGGAAAACGATGACATCTACGCACTGACCGCCTTCCTGCTGTACCGCAACGGCCTTCTGGACGCCTCGGCAGTTATCAATGCCAGCACACTGCCCAAAGTGGTGATGCCCGCGGCGGCAAAAACAGTCATGGAGCACTGAGCGATGGGCCAGGAAGAGCACAACGGTGCTGTCCTGTCAGCCCTTGCCTGACAGCCCCAACCGAGCCCGAATGCGAGAGAGGGACACGTTGGTCACGCCCAGATAGCGGGCCACATGGTGCAAGGGCAAGCGCCCCTCCAAGTGGGCATGGCTTGCGCGAAAGGCCTGGTAGCGCTCTGCAGGGCTGTGGCCCAACAGGCTGGCCTCGCGCCGTGCCTGTGCAGCAAACAGGCTGTTGTGGGCCTCGTGCAGCAGAGGCTCCAATGCCGGGTGGTCCTGCAACAAGCTGCGCAGCACGGCGTAAGGCAACGCCACCACCACACTCGGCTCCAGGGCTTCGACATGGTGTTCGCTGACTGCCGATACCGGCGGCACACCATGCCCCACCCAGTCGCCCTCGCAATGGAAGGCCCGGTTGCTCTCCCTGCCCTGAGCATCCAGGTAGTAGCTGCGCAAGAGACCGCGCTCCACCCACCAGCACTGCTCCACCCTCTGTCCCGCCCGCAACAACACCTGCCCGCCATCCAACGCAAGGCGGGGCAGCGCCATCCACTGGGCGCTGGCCTGTGCATGGGATTGCAGCAACTGTTGCAAGGCGCTGGGCTGGCACAAGGTGCAGCCCACTGCCTGCGTCTGGGCAGAGGGGTTGTGGTTCACGGCGCGTGATTGTCGCGCGAGACCCAAACCCCCGCTACCCACTCCAACCCTGCCGCAGCAATCCCCAGGCCAGCCAGCCCATCATCACGGCCACCGACAAGTCCAGCACGCGCCATGCCTCGGGCCTTGCAAATACGGGCGCCAGCCAGCGTGCACCAAAACCCAGCCCCAGAAACCACAGCGCGCTGGCACTGGTGGCCCCGAGCCAAAAGATGCCTTGTGCCCCCGCAGGCTGCTGCGCCCCCATGGCGCCAATCAGCAGCACCGTATCCAGGTACACATGGGGGTTGAGCAGACTGATGCCCAGTACCTGGGCAAGCACCTGCCGTGGCGCCTGCCGCTGGCCTTGGGCCTGCGCCTGCAGGGCCTGGGGCTGCAACGCGCGACCGAAGGCCTGCCAGGCATACCAGGCCAAGGCTGCGGCACCCAAGTACGCCACTGCGCGCAACAGCACTGGGCTGCGCACCAAGAACGCCGCCAACCCACTGATGCCCAGCGCCATGAGCGCGGCATCGAGCGCAACACACACCACCACCACCAGGGCCACATGCTCACGTCGCAGGCCCTGGCGCAGCACATAGGTGTTCTGCGCCCCGATGGCCGCGATGAGCGAGAGCGTCAGCACCAATCCCGCCACAAACACCGGCACCATGGCAGAGACATCCAAAACCGCAGAGGAAGAGAACATGGTGCGCAGTATGGCGAAGCACCATGCCACCTACCAGCAAATTCTGCTAATCTGAATTCAGTATTGCTAACGTTGAATCAGCCGCATGCTCGACCCCACCCTGCTCACCACCCTGGCCATCGTGGCACGCGAAGGCAGCTTTGAGCGTGCCGCGCGCCTGCTGCACGTCACGCCATCGGCCGTGTCGCAACGCATCCGTCTGCTGGAAGACCGGGCCGGCGCCGTGCTGGTGGTACGCGGCCAACCCTGCATCCCCACCGAACTGGGCGCGCGACTGTGCCGCCATGCACATACGGTGGCGCTGCTGGAAGACGAGCTGCGGCGCGACCTGCCCTGGGTGGGCGATGCACAGCCCCACCTGGCACGCACTACGGTACGCATCGCCATCAACGCCGACAGCCTGGCCACCTGGTTCATTGCCGCGCTGCAGGCTTTCAGCGCCGAAGACGACACCCTGGTGGACGTGGCCGTGGACGACCAGGACCACACCGGTGACTGGCTGCGCCGGGGCCATGTGCTGGGCGCGGTGACCTCGCTGGCACAACCCATCCAGGGCTGCCGCAGCCGCAAGCTGGGCGGCCTGCGCTACCTGGCCACCGCCTCGCCCGCCTATGTGCAGCACTGGTTTGCGCAAGGAGTGACCCCGGCCGCACTGGCCCAGGCGCCCAGCCTGGTGTTTGACCGCAACGATCGCCTGCAGGACCACTGGGTGCGCCGTGCCGTACGCAAGCAAGTCCCGCTGTTCGCCCACCGCCTGCCCTCCACCCAGGCCTTTGTGGACGCCTGCCTCGGTGGCATTGGCTGGGGCATGAACCCCTGGCACATGGTGCATGAACACCTGCGCAGCGGTCGCCTGGTGGAACTGCTGCCCGGCCAGCACCTGGATGTGCCGCTGTACTGGCAATGCGCCAACCTGCCCTTGCCAGCGCTGGAGCGGCTGGGACGCTGCGTGCAGCAGGCAGCGGGGGCAGAGTTGGTGCGTTAGCGGGCATCTGCCATGTCGGCTCGGCCTTCTGGAAATCGTCAGTCCTTGAACTCCGGCGCTTTCTTGGCCATGTTGGCTGTCATGGCTTCCATCAGGTCCTTGCTTTGCAGCATGGCCGCGTTCCAGGTGGCGATGTAGTTCAGGCTGTCGGCCACGCTGTGGTCGCGGGCGTAGTTGAGCATTTCCTTGGTGCCGCGGACGGACAGCGGCGACTTGGCGGCGATGGTGGCGGCGATCTGCTGCACCCCGGCGTACAAGGCCTCACGCGTGTGGAACACGCGGTTGACCAGGCCGATGCGCTGCGCTTCTTCGGCGCCAAAGATGCGCCCGGTGTAGGCCAGTTCGCGCGTGATGCCTTGGCCGATGAGCTTGGGCAGGCGCTGCAAGGTGCCCACGTCGGCCACCATGCCGATGTCGATTTCCTTGATGGTGAAGCTGGCGTCCTCGCTGCAATAGCGCATGTCGGCGCAGGTGATGAGGTCGATGCCGCCACCGATGCAACCACCGTGGATGGCGGCAAGCACGGGCTTGCGGCAGCGCTCCAGGCTGGTGAGGGTGTCTTGCAGATCGAGGATGAGGCGGCGCAGCTTTTCGCGCATACGGCCTTCGCAGTCGTCGGCGATGTGGGCAGACAGGCCCATCATCATCTGTAGGTCGATACCGGCGGTGAAGTACTTGCCCTCGGCCTGCAGCACGGCCACGCGGGCCTCGGGCGTGGCGTCCACCCAGTCAAAGGCCTGGCGGATTTCCTGCCACATGGTGGCGTTCATGGCGTTGGCCTTGTCCGGGCGGTTCAGGCGGATGGTGGCGATGTGGTCTTGCAGCGTGACGGCAAGGGTCTCAAAGGTCGGCATGGAAGCTCCTTGTAGGTATTTTTGGCCGCAAGCGCTTGATGGATAAGCGCAAGCAGCTATCAATTTAATTGCAAATCACGCCTTGGCGCCCTTCATCATGGCAATGTAGGGTGCCAGGCGCTGGGCCATTTCGTCGCCCAGGGCCTGCAGGCCGCTCATGGGCCGCACCATGACTTCAAAGTCCACGATCTTGCCTTCTTCGTCGAAGCGGATCTGGTCGATGCCCTTGAGCTCCTTGCCATTGACCTTGGCAGAGAACTCCAGGATGGCGCTCATGCCATCTTCGCTGGTGTAGGTGCGGTGGTAGGTGAAGTCTTCAAACACCTTGACCACCGTGCCCAGGATGACCTGCACTGCCTGCGCGCTGGGGTACGGGGTGTGCGCCATGGGCGAGCGGAACACGGCCTTCTTGTGCAGGATGCTGGGCAACTCACTCAGGTCGCCCGCGGCCACCATGGCGTGCCAGGCTTTGAGGCTGGCCTGCACGGCGGCCGGGGCCTGGTGGCTTGCGCCGGTTGCAGCCTGCGCGGCGGCGGGTGCCGGGCTCAGGTCCATGCGCAGCGCCAGCTCGGTGCCTTGCTTGATGGCACGCTTGGCGTCCAGCTCAGCGGCCTTGTCGGCGCCGCCGATCAGGTGCACGCGCACGCCTTTCGCTTCCAATGCAGCCTGCAGCTCGCGGTTGGGGTCTTGACCGGCGCAGACGATGATGTTATCCACGGGCAGGGTCATGTCCTTGTTGTCCACCGTGATGTGCAGGCCAGCATCGTCAATCTTGCGGTACTGCACGCCAGGGATCATTTCCACGCCACGGTTCTTCAGGCCCGTGCGGTGGATCCAGCCGGTGGTCTTGCCCAGGCCGTCGCCCACCTTGCTGGTCTTGCGCTGCAGCAGGTAGATCTTGCGTGGGATGTCGCCGATATGGGCGGGCTTGAGACCACCGCGCGCGCTGCCGGCGGTATCCACCCCCCACTCGGCAAAGAACTTGGCCTTGTCCAGGCTGGGGCTGGTGCCCTCGTGCAGCAGGTATTCGCTCACGTCGAAGCCGATGCCACCCGCGCCGATCACGGCCACGGTCTTGCCCACCGGCCTCTTGTCGCGCAGCACGTCGAGGTAGCCCAGCACCTTGGGGTGGTGGACGCCTTCGATCTCGGGCAGGCGCGGGCTGATGCCCGTGGCCAGCACCACCTGCTTGAATCCGGCTTGCACCAATTCGTCGGCACTGACGCGCTGGCCCAGCTTCACGCTCACGCCGGTCTGCTTGAGGCGCTCAGCGAAGTAACGCAGCGTCTCGTAGAACTCTTCCTTGCCCGGCACCTGCTTGGCCACGTTGAACTGCCCGCCGATTTCGCTGGCCGCGTCAAACAGGGTCACCTCCAGCCCGCGCTGGGCGGCTTCGGTGGCAAAGGCCAGACCGGCCGGGCCTGCGCCCACCACGGCCACGCGCTCCTTCTTGGGCAGCGGCAGGGGGACCAGAATGGTTTCGTGACAGGCGCGGGGGTTGACCAGGCAGGAGGTGATCTTGCCGCCAAAGGTGTGGTCCAGGCAGGCCTGATTGCAGCCAATGCAGGTGTTGATGTCCTGCGAGCGACCTGCGGCGGCCTTGTTCACAAACTCCGGGTCGGCCAGGAAGGGGCGCGCCATGCTGACCATGTCGGCCTGACCGTTGGCGAGCACCTCTTCGGCCACTTCGGGCGTGTTGATGCGGTTGGTGGCCACCAGCGGAATGCGCACCTTGCCCTTGAGCTGCTGCGTCACCCAGGCAAAGGCCGCGCGCGGCACCTTGGTGGCTATTGTTGGGATGCGCGCCTCGTGCCAGCCAATGCCGGTGTTCAGGATGGTGACGCCTGCCGCTTCGAGGGCCTGGGCCAGTTGCACCACTTCCTCTTGCGTGGAGCCGCCTTCCACCAGGTCGAGCATAGACAGGCGGAAGATGATGATGAAGTTCTGGCCCACGCGCTCGCGCGTGCGGCGCACGATCTCCAGTGCAAAGCGGATGCGGTTCTCATAGCTACCACCGTATTCGTCGTCGCGCTGGTTGGTCTGCGCAGCAATGAATTCGTTGATGAGGTAGCCCTCGGAGCCCATGATCTCCACGCCGTCGTAGCCTGCGCTTTGCGCCAGCACGGCAGCGTTGGCATAGTCCTCCACGGTCTGCTTGACCTCTTCGGTGGTCAGCGCATGGGGGCGGAACGGGCTGATGGGCGCCTTGAGGGCGCTGGGCGCCACCAGCTCGGGGTGGTAGGCATAGCGGCCAAAGTGCAGGATCTGCATGCAGATCTTGCCGCCTGCATCGTGCACCGCCTGGGTCACCACCTTGTGCTTGTCGGCCTCGTGCTGGCTCGTCATGGCTGCGCCGCCGGGCATGGGGCGGGCGCGGTCGTTGGGGGCAATGCCACCGGTCACGATCAAGCCCACACCGCCGCGCGCACGCTCGGCATAGAAGGCGGCCATGCGCTCGAAGCCATTGGGCGCCTCTTCCAGCCCCACGTGCATGGAGCCCATGAGCACGCGGTTCTTGAGCGTGGTGAAGCCCAGGTCAAGCGGCGCAAGCAGGTGGGGAAATGGCGTGGCAGATGCGGTCATGGCGGTTCCTTCAAGAAAGGTTGGCTGGAGGGGGGAAATGGCGCGCTATGCAACCAGTTGCACAAAAGTGTACGGTCGTTCTTATTTTTATGCAACTGGTTGCATAGCAGGGTTCTCCCGGCTAGACTGGACTGCATGTCTTTGCCGCACGCAGTCCTCACTTCACTGTTGGAAAAGTCCACCTCGGGCTACGACCTGGCGCGGCGGTTCGACAAGTCCATTGGCTACTTTTGGCACGCCACGCACCAGCAGATCTACCGCGAGCTGGCACGCATGGAAGCGGCAGGCTGGATCGAAGGCTTTGTGCCGCCCGATGCAGGCAAGACGCGCAAGAAGCACTACCGCGTGTTGGGCGCAGGCCGCGCCGAGTTGGCGCGCTGGGCCCAGGAGAGCACGGAACCCATGGACCTGCGCGACGCCTTCACTGTGAAGCTGCGCGCCGATGCCGTGCTGGGCGAGGTCGATCTGGTCCCCGAACTCCAGCGCCACCTGGCACTGCACCAGGAGCGCCTGGCGCAGTACCTGAAGATCGAGGCACGGGACTTTGCACCGGGCAAGCCGCTGTCGCGCGCGCAGGCCATTCAGCACATGATCCTGAGAAAAGGCATTCTGTACGAGCAAGGGGAACTGGCCTGGGGGGCCGAAATGCTGCGCTTGCTGCAATCGGCGGGCTGATCTGTCAGACTCTGGGCTCTGCCGCGCAGACAGCCCTCGCTGCGCGCACCCACGCCACCACCACCATGCACCCTTCGCTTTCACTGCGCCACTTTCTGTTGGGACTGGGTGTGGTTGCCGTCTGGGGCACCAATTTTGCGGTCATCAAGCTGGCCCTGGCACAAATGCCGCCGCTGCTGTTTGCCACCCTGCGCTTTGTGGCGGTCATCCTGCCTGCCATCTTTCTGGTGGCGCGGCCAGCAGTGCCCTGGCGCAATCTGGCGGCCTACGGGCTGTTGATCGGCGTGGGGCAGTTCGGGCTGATGTTCATTGCCATGAATGGCCACATCTCTCCGGGCCTGGCCTCGCTGGTGGTGCAAACGCAGGTGTTCTTCACCATCGGGCTGGCAATGTGGCTCTCGGGCGAACGGGCGCACCCGGTACAGGGTGTGTCACTGGCACTGGCCGCCGGCGGCATTGGCGTGATCCTGCTGCACACCGACGGCAGCGCCACCCCGCTGGGTCTGGTGCTGATGCTCTTGGCCGCCTTGTCCTGGGCGGGCGGCAACATTGTTTCGCGCCAGGCCGGACGTGTGAACATGCTGGCCTACGTGGTCTGGTCCAGCGCCTTTGCCGTGCCGCCGCTGGTGGTGCTCACGCTGTGGCAGGAAGGCTGGACGCCGGTGCGCACCGCCCTGGAACATGCCGACGCCGCCGCCTGGGCCGCCGTCGCGTGGCAGGCCGTGGGCAACAGCCTGTTCGGCTACGCCGCCTGGGGCTGGCTGCTGGCCCGCTATCCGGCCGCCACGGTCACGCCCATGGCGCTGCTGGTGCCGGTGTTCGGCATGGGCGCTTCGGCCTTCTGGCTGGGCGAATCGCTGCCGGGCTGGAAGCTGCTGGCCGCCGCACTGGTGATGGGCGGTCTGGCGCTCAACCTGCTGTGGCCGCACCTGCGGCGCTGGGTGCTGCAGCGCGCCTGAGCGCGCTTACCCTTTTGCGGCCTGGGCCAGTCGTTCAGCGCAGGCGCTGGCCTGTGCGGCATCGCGTGCCTCCACCATCACGCGCAACAGCGGCTCGGTGCCACTGGCACGGATGAGCACTCGGCCGCCGTCACCCAGCTCGGCCTCGACCGCTGCCGTTTCCTGTGCCAGGCGCGTGTTGGCGCGCCAGTCCTGCCCCGGCTGCAGGCGCACGTTGAGCAGCACCTGCGGAAAGAGTTGCACGCCCTCCAGCAGTTCCGCCATGGTTTGGTCGTTGCGCACGCAGCTCTGCAGCACCTGCAAGGCGCTGATGAGTCCGTCGCCCGTGGTGTGCTTGTCCAGCGCCAGCAGGTGGCCCGAGCCCTCGCCGCCCAGCAGCCAGCCGTGGCGCGTCAGTTCTTCCAGCACATAGCGGTCGCCGACCTTGGCGCGCACCAGCTTGACGCCCCGCTCGCGCAAGGCCAGTTCGATGGCCATGTTGGTCATTTGCGTGCCCACCACGCCGGGCACGAGTTCGTCGCGCCCCATGCGGTCACGGGCCAGCAGGTAGAGCAGCTCATCGCCGTTGTACAGGCGCCCGGCACCGTCCACCATTTGCAGCCGGTCGGCATCGCCATCCAGGGCAATGCCGACATCGGCATGGTTGGCGCGCACGGCACGCACCAGGGCATCGGGGTGCGTGGCACCCACCTCATGGTTGATGTTGAGGCCGTCGGGTGCACAGCCAATGGACACCACATCGGCACCCAGCTCATGGAACACCTTGGGCGCGATCTGGTAGGCCGCACCATGCGCCGCATCCACCACGATGCGCATGCCCTTGAGCGTGAGGTCGCCGGCAAAAGTGCTTTTGCAAAATTCGATGTAACGCCCGGCGGCATCGTCCAGCCTGCGGGCCTTGCCCAGGGAGGCCGAATCGACCCACACCGGAGCCTCTTCGAGGGCTGCTTCCACCGCCAGCTCCCACGCATCGGGCAGCTTGCTGCCCTGGGCACTGAAGAACTTGATGCCGTTGTCCGCAAACGGGTTGTGGCTGGCAGAGATGACCACCCCCAGGCTGGCGCGCTGGGCCCGCGTGAGGTAGGCCACCCCTGGTGTGGGCAAGGGCCCGAGCAGCACCACGTCCACCCCGGCCGAGTTGAAGCCCGATTCCAGCGCCGACTCCAGCATGTAGCCCGAAATGCGCGTGTCCTTGCCGATCAGCACCGTGGGGCGATCCTCGGTCTGGCGCAGCACACGGCCCACGGCGTGGGCCAGGCGCAGCACAAAATCCGGCGTGATGGGCGGCTGCCCCACGGTGCCACGGATGCCATCGGTGCCAAAGTACTTGCGTGTCATGGGGTTCCCTCTGTGGATGTTGTTGTGACCTGTGCGGCCTGCATGGCCCGCCAGACAGCCAGGGCCTGCACGGTGGCGGCCACGTCGTGCACGCGCACGATGCGGGCACCGCGCTCGACAGCCAGCACGGCGGCGGCCACGCTGGCGTGCAGGCGCTGCTCCACGGGCAGGCCCGTGACTGCGCCGAGCGAAGATTTGCGCGACCAACCTGCCAGCCACGCGTGGCCGCTGGTCAACAGCTCTGCTTGGCGTGCCAGCAGCGCAAAATTCTGTTCCACCGTCTTACCGAAGCCGATGCCAGGATCCAAAACAATACGGTGCTTATCAACACCCAGCGCTTGCAGATAAAACGCCTGCTGCTGTAAAAACAATAGCACCTGAGGCACCACATCACCCTGCATGGGCTGCACCTGCATGGTCTGCGGATCACGGTGCATATGCATCAAACACACACCGCAGCGGGGGTGTGCAGCGACCGCCTGCGCAGCGCCCGGCTGGCGCAGGGCCCATATGTCGTTGATGATGTCGGCGCCCAGGTCCAGCGCCTCCTGCATGAGCTGGGGCTTGTAGGTATCGACCGAGACCGGCACGCCCAAGCGCACGGCTTCGCGAAGGATGGGGATCACACGCTCGCGTTCCTGCTCCAGCGGGACGGCGGGACTGCCGGGTCGCGTGGATTCACCGCCGATGTCCAGGATGTCGGCGCCCTCGCGCAGCAGCTGTTCGCAATGGCGCAGTGCAGCGTCGGTATCGGCATGCTGCCCGCCATCGGAAAACGAATCGGGCGTGGCATTGACAATGCCCATGACCTGCGGGCGTCGCAGATCGATGGCGAAGCGTGTGGTTTGCCAGATCGGGCTCATGGGGTGCTCAAAACCACAAAACGGGGCCTCGGCCCCGTTTGGTGATGCTGGTTGCGTGGGAGTCACGCGGCCGTGGGCGAAG
Source organism: Simplicispira sedimenti (assembly GCF_022760965.1). Lineage (NCBI taxonomy): Bacteria > Pseudomonadati > Pseudomonadota > Betaproteobacteria > Burkholderiales > Comamonadaceae > Simplicispira > Simplicispira sedimenti. Next base: position 87,187 of record NZ_JAKVIJ010000012.1, on the reverse strand, counting down.
GATCCTTGGCCACGGCAGGGGTACCGCCCCCTGGATTGTCACCGCCAGAAGACGGGGTGCGCGGCGTCCAGTCCTTGGGCGGACGCGGTGGCTTGCCCGCCATGATGTCATCGAGCTGCTCGCTGTCGATGGTTTCCCATTCGAGCATGGCCTTGGCCATGGCGTGCATTTTGTCGGCGTGCTCTTCGATCAGGCGGCGCGCCAGGGCGTACTGCTCGTCGATGATGCGGCGCACCTCGGCATCGACCTTCTGCATGGTCTCTTCCGAGATGTTGGTGGTCTTGGTCACCGAGCGGCCCAGGAACACCTCGCCTTCGTTCTCGGCATAGACCATGGGGCCCAGCGCCTCGGTCATGCCGTAGCGCATGACCATGTCACGCGCAATGTGCGTGGCGCGCTCGAAGTCGTTGCTCGCACCCGTAGTCATCTGGTGCATGAACACTTCCTCGGCGATGCGCCCACCGAACAGCATGGCGATCTGGTTCAGCATGTACTCCTTGTCATAGGAGTAGCGGTCCTTCTCGGGCAGGCTCATGGTCACGCCCAGCGCACGACCGCGCGGGATGATGGTGACCTTGTGCACCGGGTCGCACTTGGGCAGCAGCTTGCCGATGAGCGCGTGGCCGGCCTCGTGGTAGGCCGTGTTGCGGCGCTCTTCCTCGGGCATGACCATGCTCTTGCGCTCGGGGCCCATGATGATCTTGTCCTTGGCCTTCTCGAAGTCCTGCATCTCGACCACGCGCGCGTTGCGGCGTGCGGCCATCAGCGCGGCTTCGTTGCACAGGTTGGCCAGGTCGGCACCGCTCATGCCCGGCGTTCCGCGCGCAATGACGGCAGGGTTCACGTCCTGGCCGACAGGAATCTTGCGCATGTGCACACCAAGGATCTGCTCGCGGCCGCGGATGTCGGGCAGCGTGACATAGACCTGGCGGTCAAAGCGGCCTGGGCGCAGCAGGGCGGCATCCAGGATGTCGGGACGGTTGGTGGCAGCCACGACGATCACGCCGAGGTTGGTCTCGAAACCATCCATCTCGACGAGCATCTGGTTCAGCGTCTGCTCGCGCTCATCGTTACCACCGCCCAGGCCGGCGCCACGCTGGCGACCCACGGCGTCGATTTCGTCGATGAAGATGATGCAGGGGGCGTTCTTCTTGGCGTTCTCGAACATGTCGCGTACACGCGCCGCGCCCACGCCAACGAACATTTCCACGAAGTCAGAACCCGAAATGCTGAAGAACGGCACCTTGGCCTCACCCGCTATGGACTTGGCCAGCAGCGTTTTGCCGGTGCCCGGAGGGCCGACCAGCAACAGGCCACGCGGAATGCGACCACCGAGCTTCTGGAACTTGCCTGGGTCCTTCAGGAAGTCCACGACCTCCTTGACTTCTTCCTTGGCCTCGTCGCAGCCGGCCACGTCAGCGAAGGTGACGCTGTTGTTGTTCTCGTCGAGCATGCGCGCCTTGCTCTTGCCAAAGCTGAAGGCACCACCCTTGCCGCCACCCTGCATCTGGCGCATGAAATAGACCCACACGCCGATCAGCAGCAGCATGGGACCCCAGCTCACGAGCAGGGTCATGAGCAGCGAGCCTTCCTCGCGCGGCTTGACGTCGAACTTGACGTTGTTGTTGATCAGATCGCCCACCAAGCCCCGGTCGAGGTAGGTGGCCGTGGTGCGGATGCGGCGATCATCCTGGGTGATGGCCACGATCTCGGTGCCGCCCTGCCCCTCCTGGATGGTTGCGCTCTTGATGCGGTTGTTGCGCACCTCTTCCAGAAACTCGGAATAGCCCATGTGACCGGCAGCGCCCACCGCACGCGTGTCAAACTGTTTGAACACGGTGAACAGCACCATGGCGATGACCAGCCATACGGCGACTTTAGAAAACCACTGATTGTTCAAGCGCGGCTCCAGTGAGAGTGGCAAACGGTGTCAGGCACCAGATGGTTGCGATTTTAGGCGTTTCAACCCAAGACCCCCTTGCCTTGGAGGGTCATCCATGGCAAAAGCGCGGTTTTTTTCGCGCTCGGCCGGGTTTACACAGCCCGGGCACCCTCTTTCAGACCGATGCCCACCAAAAAGGTTTCGGAGGATTTATCGCGCGAGGCCTTGGGTTTGACCGGCTTGACCACCTTGAAACGGCTGCGGAACAACTGCACCAGCGCCTCATAGCCGCTGCCATGGAACAGCTTGGTCACCAGCGCCCCTTCGGGCTTGAGGTGCGCACAGGCAAAGTCCACCGCCAGTTCCACCAGGTGGGCGATGCGCGTGGCGTCTGTTGAGGCAATGCCCGAGAGATTGGGCGCCATGTCCGACACCACCACATCCACGGCCCGCCCTTGCAGCAAGCCTTCGAGTTGTGCCAACACCTCGGCTTCGCGGAAATCCCCCTGCAGGTAGGTGACGCCCTCGATCGGCTCCATGGGCAGGATGTCCAGCCCGATGATGGCGCCGTTGAGCGCCCCCGAAGCCGCCCCATCGGGCGACAGGCGCCTGCGCACGTACTGGCTCCAGGCACCTGGCGTGCAGCCCAGATCCACCACGGTGGCACCCGGACGGATGAGGCCAAACTGCTCATCGATCTCCTTGAGCTTGTAGGCAGCGCGTGCACGGTAGCCCTCTTTCTGGGCCAACTTGACCCAGGGGTCGTTCACATGGTCGTTGAGCCACGCCTTGTTGACTTTTTTGCTCTGGGTTTTGACTTTCATGATCTTGGATTCTCGCTGGACACCATGCCATCCGCCCGGCCGAGGGGCGACTTAGAACTTGTCCGCAGGGCGCGGATAATACGCCCATGCCCCAAATTGAACTTACCCCGGCCGAGCGCCGAGAACAACGCGCACAAGCGCACCATCTGGACCCCGTTGTGCACATCGGCGCCGACGGCTTGACCGATGGCGTGCGCAAGGAAGTGGACGCCGCCCTCAACGCACACGGCCTGATCAAGATCCGCGTGCTGGCTGGCGAGCGCGCCGAACGCGAACTGATGTACCAGCAACTCGCCGCCGAATTGAATGCCGCCGCGGTGCAACACATTGGCAAGCTGCTGGTGCTGTGGCGCCCCCAGCCCGTCAAGGAGCGCGCCATCGACGAAGACCGCATGCCCGGCCCCAAGACCGTGAAGGTGGTCAAGAACAGCCAGCGCGGCGGGCAACGTCCCGAAATCAAGATGCTGCGCGTGCTGGGCAACCAACGTTTGACGCCCGGTGGCCAGATCAAACGCGCCAAGAAGCGCAAACCCACCTCGGTGAAGAAGCGCCAGGCCGACTGAAACGTCACAAGCGCCCGCGTGGATTCACACGCGGGCAACAGGGTTCTCAATCCTGCGGTGGCTGCGACTTTCGCAGCGTATGCCACAGGGTGACCAGGGCACACGCCCACTGCAAGGTGTACAGCAAGGTGCCCAGGCCGTGCCAAAACTTCAGGTCCTGGCGTGCCACGATGCGCGGCGACACGCCATACTGCACCACCAGCGCCAGCAACAAACCACCCACTATAAAAAGCATAGCTGCTCGCGCCCATGGATAGGGCGTTACAGCCATTTTTGGCCTAGAGATCAGCAAGAGTCCCATGCAGCAGACCACCGACACCCAGGTCTGCGCCGCAAACAGCTTGGCAGCCAGGGTGCCCGCCATGGCGGGTGTGGGCAGGTGCGCAAACAGCAGCGGCACGGCAAGAAAGCCGATGCTCGACAGACTGCCCCACCACAGGGCCGCCACCAAGGCGGGAAGGCGTTCACGCATGGGATGGGTCAGACGTAGCTGACGCCGACAATCTCGTAGCGGCGCACGCCACCGGGGGCCTGCACCTCAGCGGTATCGCCCTCCTCCTTGCCGATCAGGGCACGGGCGATAGGGCTGGAGATGTTGATCAACCCCTGCTTGAGATCGGCCTCGTCCTCGCCCACGATCTGGTAGGTCACGGTGTCGCCCGAATCCTCGTCTTCCAGCTCGACCGTGGCTCCGAAGACCACGCGACCGGCGGCATCCACCGCGGAAGGGTCGATGATTTGCGCCGCCGAGAGCTTGCCCTCGATTTCCTGGATGCGGCCTTCAATGAAGCCTTGGCGGTCCTTGGCAGCTTCGTACTCGGCGTTTTCGCTCAGGTCACCCTGGGCACGGGCTTCGGCAATGGCGGCAATCACCGCCGGGCGATCCACGGTCTTGAGGCGGTGCAGCTCGGTCTTGAGCTTCTCGGCACCGCGCTTGGTAATTGGAATGGTGGCCATTCGGTCTGTCTCCATCAACAAAGGGAATGGGCGCGCCTGTCGCGGCCCCTGGCGGTGCAGACCCCGGATACCCCGTAGGCCGCACCCAAAAGCAAACCGCCGCACGTTGCCGCGCGGCGGTGTTGGTTCAGGGCGCAATTATGCCGTGATTACGGCAGCTTCAAACCGCCAGCTGGGCGTGCATCTCCTGCACGGAAATGACGTCGAGCTGGTTCATGTGCTGCATGCCTTCCACGGCCGCCTCGGCGCCGAAGATGGTGGTGAACGTGGTCACGCGCGCCAGCAGCGAGCTGGTGCGGATGGCACGCGAGTCGGCAATGGCGTTGCGGCGCTCTTCCACCGTGTTGATGACCATGACGATCTCGTTGTTCTTGATCATGTCCACGATGTGCGGGCGGCCCTCGGTCACCTTGTTCACCACCTTGACCGGCACGCCGGCTGCTTCGATGGCGGCGGCCGTGCCCTTGGTGGCGACCAGTTCAAAGCCCAGCGCGACGAGCTGGCGCGCGATGTCCACGGCGCGTGGCTTGTCGGCGTTCTTCACCGTCAGAAACACCTTGCCCGAGGTCGGCAGCTTGGTGCCGGCGCCGAGCTGGCTCTTGACGAAGGCCTCGCCGAAGGTCTTGCCCACGCCCATCACTTCGCCGGTGGACTTCATCTCGGGGCCGAGGATGGTGTCCACGCCCGGGAACTTGACGAAGGGGAACACAGCCTCCTTCACGCTGAAGTACGGCGGTGTCACTTCCTTGGTGATGCCCTGCGCGGCCAGCGTCTGGCCGGCCATGCAGCGCGCGGCCACCTTGGCGAGCTGGATGCCCGTGGCCTTGCTGACGAAGGGCACCGTGCGCGAGGCGCGGGGGTTCACTTCGAGCACATAGATGATGTCCTTGCCGTCGGCCTCCTGGATGGCGAACTGCACGTTCATCAGACCCACCACGTTCAGGCCCTGGGCCATGGCGGTGGTCTGGCGCTTGATCTCGGCCACGGTCTCGGCCTTGAGGTAGTACGGCGGCAGCGAGCAGGCGGAGTCGCCCGAGTGCACGCCAGCCTGCTCGATGTGTTCCATCACGCCGCCGATGAACACGGCACCGGAGTTGTCGCGCACGCAGTCCACGTCGCACTCGATGGCATTGGAGAGAAAGCGGTCGAGCAGCACGGGCGAGTCGTTGCTCACCTTCACGGCCTCGCGCATGTAGCGCTCCAGGTCGCGTTGCTCGTGCACGATTTCCATGGCGCGGCCACCCAACACGTAGCTAGGGCGCACCACCAGGGGGTAGCCCAGGGCGGTGGCCTTTTCCAGCGCCTCGGCTTCGGTGCGCGCCGTGGCATTGGGCGGCTGACGCAGGCCCAGGTCGCCCAACAACTTCTGGAAGCGCTCGCGGTCTTCGGCGGCGTCGATCATGTCGGGCGTGGTGCCGATGATGGGTACGCCGGCGGCCTCCAGGCCCAGCGCCAGCTTGAGCGGCGTCTGGCCGCCGTACTGCACGATGACGCCAGCGGGCTTTTCCTTGTCCACGATTTCCAGCACGTCTTCGAGCGTGACGGGCTCGAAGTACAGGCGGTCCGAAGTGTCGTAGTCGGTGGACACAGTCTCGGGGTTGCAGTTGACCATGATGGTCTCGTAGCCGTCCTCACGCATGGCGAGCGCGGCGTGCACGCAGCAGTAGTCGAACTCGATGCCCTGGCCGATGCGGTTGGGGCCGCCGCCGAGCACCATGATCTTCTTCTTGTCGGTGGGCGCGGCCTCGCACTCGTCCTCGTAGGTCGAGTACATGTAGGCGGTGTTGGTGGCGAACTCGGCGGCGCAGGTGTCCACGCGCTTGTACACCGGGCGCACGTTGAGGGCACGGCGCGCGTCACGCACGGCCTGTTCCGTGGTCTTGAGCAGCTTGGCCAGGCGGCGGTCGGAGAAGCCCTTCTTCTTGAGCGTGCGCAGGGTGCCGGCGTCCAGCGCGGCCAGCGCGGCCTCGCCCCTCTCGGCGGCGAGCTTGTCCAGATCCAGCTCGATCTTCACGATCTCCTCGATCTGCACCAGGAACCACTTGTCGATCTTGGTGAGGTCGTACACCTCGTCCACCGACAGGCCCATGGCGAAGGCGTCGCCCACGTACCAGATGCGCTCGGGGCCGGGCTCACCCAGCTCCTTCTCCAGCACCTCGCGATCCTGGGTCTTTTCGTTCATGCCGTCCACGCCCACCTCCAGGCCGCGCAGGGCTTTCTGGAAGGATTCCTGGAAGGTGCGGCCCATGGCCATGACCTCGCCCACAGACTTCATCTGCGTGGTCAGGCGGCTGTCGGCCGTAGGGAATTTTTCGAACGCAAAACGTGGGATCTTGGTGACCACGTAGTCGATGGAAGGCTCGAACGATGCGGGCGTGGCGCCACCCGTGATTTCGTTCTTGAGCTCATCGAGCGTGTAGCCCACGGCCAGCTTGGCGGCGACCTTGGCAATGGGGAAACCCGTGGCCTTGGAGGCCAGCGCCGACGAACGCGACACGCGCGGGTTCATCTCGATCACGATCATGCGGCCGTCCTTCGGGTTCACCGAGAACTGCACGTTGGAGCCGCCCGTGTCCACGCCGATCTCGCGCAGCACCGCGAGCGACGCGTTGCGCATGATCTGGTATTCCTTGTCGGTCAGCGTTTGTGCCGGGGCCACGGTGATGGAGTCGCCCGTGTGCACGCCCATGGGGTCGAGGTTCTCGATGGAGCAGATGATGATGCAGTTGTCCGCCTTGTCGCGGACCACTTCCATCTCGTACTCCTTCCAGCCGAGCAGCGACTCTTCGATCAGCAGCTCGTTGGTGGGCGAGGCTTCCAGGCCGCGCTTGCAGATGGTCTCGAATTCTTCGGGGTTGTAGGCGATGCCGCCGCCCGTGCCGCCCAGCGTGAAGCTGGGACGGATGACGGTGGGGAAGCCCACGTTCTTCTGCACCGCCCAGGCCTCGTCCATGCTGTGGGCGATGCCCGAGCGCGCCGAGCCCAGACCGATGCGCGTCATCGCGTCCTTGAACTTCAGACGGTCCTCGGCCTTGTCGATCGCCTCGGGCGTGGCACCGATCAGCTCGACCTTGTACTTGTGCAGCACGCCGTTGCGCCACAGGTCCAGCGCGCAGTTCAGCGCGGTCTGGCCGCCCATGGTCGGCAGGATGGCGTCGGGGCGCTCCTTGGCGATGATCTTCTCGACCGTCTGCCAGGTGATGGGCTCGATGTAGGTGACGTCGGCGGTGGCCGGGTCGGTCATGATCGTCGCGGGGTTGCTGTTGATCAGGATGACCTTGTAGCCCTCCTCGCGCAGCGCCTTGCAGGCCTGCACGCCCGAGTAGTCGAACTCGCAGGCCTGGCCGATGATGATCGGGCCGGCGCCGATGATGAGGATGCTTTTGATGTCTGTGCGTTTTGGCATGGTGTGTCTATCAGTCGGTCGCGGTTCCGGCTTCCGCGGAAGGTGTGGCGGCCATGGCGGCGGCGGGGCGCCGGGCGTTCAGCTTGTCCAGCAGGGCCTGGGCGCGCTCGGCGGGCAGGTTCTTCTGCATGAGCTGCAGCAGGCCGTCGCCCTGGATGAGGGGGCGCAGCACTTCGGCTTCGGCGTCGTAGAACGTCACGTCCCATTCCTGCATGGCCTCGGCGAAGGTGGCTTCGTCCCAGGACTTGCCCTTGGCCACCAGCGTGACCAGAGGCATGGCCTTGTTCTCGACGAAGGCCTTCTTGTAGGGCTTTTGCTGCCAGCGCTCGGTGAACCACTCCTTGTGCGGGGATGGCAAGGTGAGCACGCGCTTGTGGATCGCCTTTTCAAGCGCTGCGGCCGGGAAGCTGAAGAGTTTCATGGCGCCGGTCCCTGGTTTACTTGGCTTGCGCCACGCGCATCGCGTCGGTGAAGCGGTCGAACAGGTAGCCGATGTCGTGCGGGCCGGGCGAGGCCTCGGGGTGACCCTGGAAGCAGAACGCCGGCTTGTCGGTGCGCACCAGGCCCTGCAGCGTGCCGTCGAACAGGCTGACATGCGTGGCGCGCAGACAGGCGGGCAGCGAGTCAAGGTCCACCGCGAAGCCATGGTTCTGGCTGGTGATGCTCACGCGGCCGGTATCCAGGTCCTTCACGGGGTGGTTGGCGCCGTGGTGGCTGTGCGTCATCTTGAAGGTGCGCGCACCCGAGGCCAGGGCCATGATCTGGTGGCCCAGGCAGATGCCGAAAGTGGGGATGCCGCTGTCGACAATGGTCCGCGTGGCGGCGATGGCGTAGTCGCAGGGCTGCGGGTCGCCAGGGCCGTTGGAGAGGAACACGCCGTCGGGGTTCAGGGCCAGCACGTCGGCGGCCGGCGTTTGCGCGGGCACCACGGTCACGCGGCAGCCGCGTTCGGCCAGCATGCGCAGGATGTTCTTCTTCACGCCGAAGTCGTAGGCCACCACATGGAAGCGCGGCGCCGTCTGCGTACCGTAGCCCTTGCCGAGTTGCCACTCGGTCTGCGTCCACTCATAGCGCTCCTGGGTCGTGACCACCTTGGCCAGGTCGAGCCCGGCCATGGGCGGCGCGGCCTTGGCGGCGGCGATGGCTTCGTCGATGAGCGCCTGCGTCACTTCCTGGCCAGCGGCCAGGCCGATGATGGCGCCGTTCTGCGCGCCCTGGGTGCGCAGCAGGCGGGTGAGCTTGCGCGTGTCGATGTTGGCGATCGCCACCGTGCGCTCGCGCACGAGATACTGTGACAGGGTTTCGGTGCAGCGGAAGTTGCTGGCCAGCAGCGGCAGATCCTTGATGATCAAGCCTGCGGCATGGACCTTGTCGGCTTCGATGTCCTCGGGGTTGACGCCATAGTTGCCGATGTGCGGGTACGTGAGCGTCACGAGCTGCTGGCAGTAGCTGGGGTCGGTGAGGATTTCCTGGTAGCCGGACATCGAGGTGTTGAACACCACTTCGCCGACGGTGGTGCCGGCGGCACCGATCGAGTTGCCGATAAAGACCGTGCCGTCTGCGAGCGCCAGGATGGCGGGAGGGAAACGTCCCTGTAGAGACAAAAGCACTGGGTTCTCCGGTTGGTTACGGTCGCCCGGTGCCTGCGCAGCCTGCGGCACCAGTGGCACCTGTGGCTGGAAGGCTGCTTTCGGATAGGTTGTTGCTTTGGATGCGGCCGGGCGACGCTGTTGCGAGGAAAGCCCCTGATTGTACCCGCAGACCGCCCTGATCTGCTGACATTGCCGCAGCGCAGCATCACCGGTGCACCCTCTCTGGGACAACCCTAAGGGCTTTCAACTGGTTACGTAAGCAGGTGTTCCAGGCCATGCCGAGCGGTGCCTCGCCCCTAGACTTCCCGGCCTCTCCCTACATTGCACACACCTCGACCATGCGTACTATCGCCTCCGCACTTGTCCTCACACTGGCCTGCTGCCTCACCTCCATGGCCGCACAGGCCCTGGAACTGGCCAGGTACCCCAAGGTCTTCTCCGGCCCACAGGGCGTTGAACTGGTACTGGCCCCCAGTGCCGACGGCAAACAGGCACTGCTGCGCATCAGTGGCATCAACCACCCCATCGATCAGGTGGTGTTCCTGGCCCAGTTGCAGTCCCAGGGGCGCTCACGCGAGGTGTACACGCTGCAACTCGATGGACGCTCCTATGCGCTGCTGCACCGGCAGGCCTCCGCCTACAGCGACGCAGAGCATTTCGTTGCCTACCTGCCAGGTCAGCGCGACGGTGTGCCCCTGGCCTTCCAGGCTGACAAGAGCAAGGACTTCAAAGCCGGTGAGTTGCTCACCCGCTATGAGCAGCAGCGCAAGCAAGGCCTGCAAGACAAGCTGGCGCGCTTTGACCGACCCAAGCGGCAGGAAAGCTACCGCGCGGAACTGGCGCAAATGGACAAGGAGGCCAGCGCTGCCTGCGGCACCACCGTCCAGACATCGGTGGAATGGGCCGCCATCAACGATGAAACAATGCAGACCCTGAGCATCTCCAGCTTCTGCGGCGAAGTGGCCGCGCAAATGGAACGCCTGTGCCAGAACACGCCCGCCTTCAAGACCACCGCAGCCAGCCTGGGCCAGGTGCAGTGCCTGTTCGGCCCCCAACTGAAGCTGCGCGTGGAAAACCAGCGCATCGTCTTCACCACCGAGAAAGATGCGCCCAACCAGGGCGACTTCGTGCACCAGTTCCTGCGCAATCAGTAGGAACCAACACCGCTGGCGTGCAGGCAGATGGCCGCCGCCGCCGCCACGTTGAGCGACTCCTCGCCCCCCGGCTGTGCGATGCGGATGCGCTGGTGCGCCCGCGCCAGCAGCGCGTCGGACACGCCCTGCCCCTCATGCCCCAGCACCCAGGCGCAGGGCCAGGGCAGCGCGGCCTGGTGCAGATAATCGCCCCCGTGCACATGGGTGATGAGCAGGGGCACGCGCAGGGCCTGCAGATCCTCCACTGCCAGGCCTTCATGCAGGCGCAGGCCAAAGTGCGCCCCCATGCCCGCGCGCAGCACCTTGGGCGACCACAGCGCGGCGCTGCCCTTGAGCGCCAGTACCTGCCCAAAGCCAAAGGCGGCCGCGCTGCGCAGGATGGAGCCGACGTTGCCCGCGTCCTGCACCCGATCCAGCACCACGCTGGGCAACTGCGGATCGGGGGGCTGGGGTGCGGGCAGCTCCAGCACATAGCCCATGGCGGCGGGGGACTCCAGTGCGCTGATGTCGGCAAACAGCGCATCGGAAAGAACTATGATTTTTGTAGCGCATTGCGCCCATTCAGTGGGCGCCAGAGGCCAAAAAGACTCTGAAAACACGGCCACGACCGGGCGCAGGCCGCGTGCCAGCGCAGCGCGGCACAGGTGGTCGCCCTCCAGCCACAGGCGGCCCTGCTTGCGGTAGGCCGTGCTGTCCTGCGCCAGGCGCCGCAGGTCCTTGACAAAGGCGTTGTCACGCGACTGCACCAGCGTCACCGGCACGGAGCTCATGGCGCAGCCTCTAGGTGCTGGGCCACGGGCGCAAAGGAGCGGCGGTGCAGCGGGCTGGCACCATGCGCGCGCAGGGCTTGCAGGTGCGCGGCCGTGCCGTAGCCCTTGTGGGCATCAAAACCATACTCGGGGTACTGCGTATGCACCTCGGCGCACCAGCGGTCGCGGTGCACCTTGGCCAGGATGGAGGCCGCCGAAATGGCAGGCACCAGCGCATCGCCCTTGACGATGGCCTCTGCAGGGATGTCCAGCACCGGCAGGCGGTTGCCATCGACCAGCACCAGCCCCGGCTTGAGCCGCAGCCCCTGCACAGCACGGCGCATGGCCAGCAAGGTGGCCTGCAGGATGTTGAGGCGGTCGATCTCTTCCACGCTGGCCTCGGCCACGCTGCAGCACAGCGCCTTGGCACGGATCTCGTCGAACAGGCGCTCCCGCCGCAGGGCGGTGAGCTTTTTGGAGTCTGCCAGCCCGGCGATGGGCTGGCGCTCGTCCAGGATGACGGCCGCCGCCACCACCGGCCCGGCCAGGGGGCCACGGCCCGCTTCATCCACCCCGGCCACCAGGCCTTGCGGCATGGGCCAGGGAAGCATGGCCTGCTCAGGCACGGGGGTCGGCAAGGACTTTCTGGATCGCATCGGCAGCTAGTTGGGGGGTGTCGCGCCGCAGGCTTTCGTGCAGCGCAGTGAAGCGGTGGTGCAGCGCGGCCATGCGCGCAGCATCGTGGTCCAGGGCGTGGAACCAGTCGAGCACCGCCGCAGCCAGCGCCTGCGGGGTCGCGGCGTCCTGCAGCAGCTCGGGCACGACGAAATCGCCGCTCAGAATGTTGGGCAAGCCCACCCAGGGCTGCAGTTGCTTGCGGCGCATGAGGCGCCAACTCAGCGGGTGCATGTGGTAGCCAATGACCATGGGGCGCTTGAACAGCGCCGCCTCCAGCGTGGCCGTGCCGCTGGCGATCAGGGTCACATCGCAGGCCGCGAGCACGGCATGCGATTGGCCACTGACCAGCTGCACACGGCCCGCCAAGCCCGCCGCACCGGCCGCCTGCTCGATGCGCGCCTGCATGGCAGGCACCGCAGGCACTATCATTTTGATAGCTGGTTGCGCTTGCTGGACAAGCGCTGCAGCCTCAAAGAACTTAGGAGTGATGTACTGCACCTCGGCGGAACGGCTGCCCGGCAAAATGGCCAGTACCCTGTCGTCTGGCGCCAGGCCCAGCGCGGCGCGGGCAGCAGCGCGGTCCGGCACCAAAGGAATGACCCCGGCCAGCGGATGGCCCACATAGGTGGCACGGATGCCATGGCGCGCAAGCAGCTCGGGCTCAAAAGGAAAGATGCACAGCACATGGCTGGCAGCACGGCGGATTTTTTCCACCCGCTCTGCGCGCCAGGCCCAGATGGAGGGGCAGACAAAGTGCACGGTGCGGGTGCCCGCGGCGCGCAGGTCGGCCTCCAGGCCCAGGTTGAAGTCGGGCGCATCCACGCCGATGAACACGTCGGGGTGGTCCTGCAACAGGCGCTGGCGCAACTGCCTGCGGATGGCCATGATGCCTGCCAGGCGACGGAAGACCTCAATGCTGTAGCCGTGCACGGCCAGGCGCTCGCTGGGCCACCAGGCCTCGAAACCGCGCCGTGCCATCTGTGGGCCGCCAATGCCGCAGGCCTGCAAACCTGGCCACAGGCCCCGCAGGCCGTCGAGCAGCAGCCCGGCCAGCAGGTCCCCAGAGGTTTCACCCGCCACCATCGCGATGCGGGGTGTGCTCGTCATCTACGCCCCCAGCCCCACTCAGCGGGCAATGCCCGCCACGGAACTGGCCAGGAAAGCATCCATCAAGGCCACGTCCTGCGCCGCCTCGGGATGCGTGGCGGGCAGTTGCGCCATCGCGGCGCGCGCCTGTTCCAGTGTCAGCCCCTGGCGGTAGAGAAGCTTGTGCATCTCGCGGATGGCGCTGATGCGCTGGTCGGAAAAATCGCGCCGACGCAGCCCCACCAGATTCACGCCGCGCACCGCCAGCGGATTGCCATCCACCACCATGAAAGGCGGCACGTCCTTGCCCACGTGGCTGGAGAAGCCCACCATGGTGTGCGCACCGATACGCATGCGTTGCAGCACGCCGGTCAGGCCACCGATGGTGGCCCAGTCCCCCACCTCCACATGCCCGGCCAGCGTGGCGTTGTTGGCCATGGTGGTGTGGTCACCCACCACGCAGTCGTGCGCAATGTGCACGTAGGCCATGATCCAGTTGTCGTTGCCGATGGTGGTGGAGCCCTTGTCCTGCGCAGTGCCGGTGTTGAAGGTGCAGAACTCTCGGATGGTGTTGCGGTCGCCAATGCGCAGCTCGGTGGGCTCGCCGCCGTACTTCTTGTCCTGCGGTGCAGCGCCCAGCGATGCGAATGGGTAAATGCGGTTGTCTTGGCCGATGGTGGTGTGCCCATCGATCACGCAGTGCGCGCCCACCGTGGTGCCTGCACCGATGCGCACGTGCGGGCCGATCACGGCAAAGGGGCCAATGCTGGCGCGCTCGTCGATGCACGCCTGCGCATCGACGACGGCGGTCGGGTGAATGTGGCTCACGGCGCTGCCCTGCCCTGTTGGGTGCCCGGCGTCAGCCGACGGCGCGCATGGTGCACATCAGTTCGGCCTCGCAGGCCACCTCATCGCCCACGCGGCCCACGCCCTTGAACTTCCAGATGCCGCCGCGCACACGGTCGATCGTGATGTCCAGAATCAACTGATCGCCTGGCTCCACGGGGCGCTTGAAACGCGCACCGTCGATGCCGACGAAGTAGTAAATGTTGTTCTCGTCGGGCACCTGGCCCATGGCATCGAACGCCAGCAGGCCGGCCGCCTGGGCCAGCGCTTCCAGGATGAGCACGCCGGGCATGACCGGACGGCCGGGGAAGTGCCCCATGAAATAAGGCTCGTTGAACGTGACGTTCTTGATGGCCCTGATGCGCTGGTTGCGTTCGAGTTCGAGCACCTTGTCCACCAGCAGGAACGGGTAGCGGTGGGGCAGTTGCTTGAGTATTGCGTGAATGTCCATCATCAGCGTTCAATCTTGTTGTTCTGGAGAAGCCCTTCCAGGGCCTTGATGCGCTCGCGCAGACTGTGCAGCTGCTTGACCGTGGCGGCGTTCTTTTCCCAGCGCGCATTGTCGTCGATGGGAAACATGCCGGTGTACAGACCGGGCTGGTGAATGGAGCGCGTGACCGTGGTGGCTGCCGACACATGCACATGGTCCGCCAGCGTGAGGTGGCCCAGCACAATGCCGCCGCCGCCCACGCTGCAGTGCGCACCGATGCGCGCGCTGCCCGCAATGCCCACGCATCCGGCCATGGCCGAATGGCGCCCTATGTGCACGTTGTGACCGACCTGCACCAGGTTGTCGAGTTTGACGCCGTCTTCGATGACCGTGTCGCCCAGTGCACCACGGTCGATGCAGGTGTTGGCACCAATCTCCACGTCGTCGCCGATGCGCACAGCGCCCAGTTGCTCGATCTTGACCCAGGCACCTTTTTCAGGCGCAAAGCCAAAGCCATCGGCGCCGATCACGGCACCGGCATGCACGATGCAACGCGCACCGATATGGCAGTCTTCGCCCACTGAGACGCGCGATTTGAGCCAAGTGTGGGCGCCAATGTGCGCACCCCGCTCAACCACGCACAGCGGGCCGATGCAGGCGCTGACGTCCACCACGGCATCGGGGTGCACCACGGCGCTCGGGTGCACGCCCGGCTGCACCGCAGGTACGTGCTGGCGCTTCCACCACTGTGTGGCGCGGGCGAAGTACACGTAGGGGTCGTCTGCCACGATGCAGGCACCGCGCTGCAATGCAGGCTCGCGCATCGCAGGGGCCACAATGACACAGGCCGCCTGGGAGGCGGCCAGTTGCTGCTGGTAGCGCGGGTTGCTGAGGAAACTCAGATCCTGCGGCCCCGCAGCCTCCAGCGGGGCCAGGCGTGCTATCAGCTGGTCAGGGTTTCCTTCGAGCGTGCCGCCCAGTGCCTCGATGAATTGGCCCAGTCGCACACTCACGCGGCACCCATCCACTTCAGGCAGACCTTACTTGGATGCACCATTGAGGGCCTTGATCACCTTGTCGGTGATGTCGTGCTGCGGGTTGATGTACACCGCCTGGTCCACGATGATGTCGTACTTTTCCTGCTCGGCCAGTTGCTTGACGACCTTGTTGATGCGCTCGCCCAGTTGGTTGAGCTCTTCGTTCTTGCGCGCGTTGAGGTCTTCCTGGAACTCGCGGCGCTTGCGCTGGAATTCGCGGTCCTGGTCCATGAGCTGGCGCTGACGGGTCTGGCGCTGGCTGTCCGACAGCGTGGGCGCATCGCGCTCGAACTTCTCGGTCGCGGTCTTGAGCGTGTTGCCCAGGTCGTTGATTTCCTTGTCGCGGCGCGAGAATTCCTGCTCCAGTTTGGCTTGCGCGGCCTTGGCCGAGCTTGCTTCGCGGAACACACGGTCGGTATGAATGAAGCCCGCCTTGAAATCGGCATAGGCCGGTGCAGCTGCACCGACACCGCTGAGCATCAGAACCAGGGCGAGTTGACGGGAAAGGTGTTTCATTAGAAGGACGTTCCAATCTGGAATTGCAATTTCTGGATTCTATCGCCCGCGAACTTGCGCACGGGCTGGGCATACGCAAGGCGCAGCGGACCCAACGGGGAAATCCAGCTCAAACCCACGCCGACGGAGGCGCGCATCTCACTGAAGCGCATTTTTTCCTCCTCGCCGTACACATTGCCCACATCCAGGAAGGTAAAGATCCGCAGGGTGCGGTCATTGCCAGCGCCGGGGAACGGAGCGATGAGTTCTGTGTTGAAAGTGACTTTCTTGGGGCCACCCAGCGATGCGCCGGTGACGTCACGCGGCCCCAGGGTGCCCTGGTCAAACCCGCGCACCGAGCCCAGACCACCCGAGTAGAAGTTCTTGAACACCGGGAAAGGACGGCCATTGAAGCCCTTGCCCCAGCCCAGTTCCCCATTGAAAGCCAGGGTGAACTTCTTGTTGAGTGGGATGTACTGCTGGTATTGGTAGTTCGCGCGCAGGTAGCGTGCGTCACCGGCCACGGACCAGTCGGTGTTGAGCCGCTGGTACACCCCGTTGTTGGGCGCCAGCGCACTGTCTCGGCCATCCCGCGACCAACCAATGGTCAGTGGCACGGAACTGCTGGAAGAGCCGTAACGATCAGCGTACGCCAAGTATGCCGCCGGGATGTTGGTGCCCGATTTGATGCGGTTGCTCTCCAGCGCCGCACCGAAAAAGACCGTGTCTGTTTCCGTGAACGGCACCCCGAAACGCAGCCCGCCCCCCGTGGTCACCAACTCATAGTTCCCGCCCTGATCCTCATAAGGCTTGTCGGTACGGTAGTAGAGATCGACGGTGCGCGAGATGCCGTCCCGGGTGAAATACGGGTCGGTGGTGCTGAACACCAGCGTGCGCTTGAACTTGCTGGTGTTGACATCCACCCCGAGGTAGTTGCCTGAGCCGAAGATGTTCTCCTGCTTGATGGCGAAGGAGAACGACAGCTTCTCCGCGCTGGAAAAACCGGCCCCCAGTTGCAGCGAGCCCGTGGGCTTCTCGACCACATTCACGACCAGATCGACCTGGTCGGGTGCGCCAGGGACCTCCTGGGTCTCGACATTGACTTCGGTGAAAAATCCCAGACGGTCCACGCGGTCGCGCGACAGACGAATTCTCTCGCCGTCGTACCAGGACGATTCGAACTGGCGGAACTCGCGCCGAATCACTTCGTCGCGTGTGCGGTTGTTGCCAGCGACCTCGATGCGCCGCACATAGGCGCGCCGCACCGGGTCGGCCTGCAGGGTCAGGGCCACACGGTTGGTTTCGCGATCGATCTCCGGCACGGCTTCGATGCGCGCAAACGCAAAGCCAAAATTGCCAAAATGTTCGGAAAAGGCCTTGGTGGTTTCAGCCACCTGATCGGCGTTGTAGGGCTCGCCCGCGCGGATGGTGACCAGCGACTTGAACTCCTCATCGCGCTCCAGGTAGTTGCCTTCGAGCTTGACGCTGGAGACCACAAAGCGCTCGCCCTCGGTCACATTGACCGTGATGGTGATGTCCTGCTTGTCTGGCGAGATGGCCACCTGGGTCGAATCGATGCGGAACTCCAAGTAGCCGCGCTGCAGGTAGTACGAGCGCAGCGTTTCGAGGTCGGCGTTGAGCTTGGAGCGCGCATAACGATCGGACTTTGTGTACCAGCTCAGCCAGCCCCCCGTGTCCTGGTCGAACAAGCCCTTGAGGGTGGATTCGCTGAACGCCTTGTTGCCGACGATGCGGATGTCCTTGATGCGCGCCGTATCGCCTTCGGTGATGGTGAAGGTCAGGTTCACGCGGTTGCGCTCGATGGGGGTCACGGTCGTGACCACTTCGGCACCATAGAAACTCTTGTTGATGTACTGGCGCTTGAGCTCCTGCTCGGCACGGTCGGTCAAGGCCTTGTCGTAGGGGCGGCCATCGGTCAGACCAATGTCGCGCATGGCCTTCTTGAGCGCGTCCTTTTCAAACTCACGCGCGCCCACAAAATCGACGTCGGCCACGGTGGGACGCTCTTCGACCACCACCACGAGCACGCCGCCCACCGCTTCCAGGCGCACATCCTTGAACAGGCCCAGGGCAAACAGGGCGCGGATCGCCGCCGCGCCCTTTTCATCGTTGTAGGTATCGCCTACGCGCAAAGGAATGGACGCGAACACAGTGCCCGGCTCCACGCGCTGCAGGCCTTCGACGCGAATGTCCTGCACCTTGAAGGGCTCCAGGGCCCAGGCCGCATGAACGGCAAGAAACATGGCTGCAACGGCCGTGGCGGTGCGCGCACCGAAGCGATTGGATTGTTTTTTCATGAATGAAACCGGTGCCACCCAGCACAGACCGGGCAGCCAGTAGGTTAGCCAAAGAGCCGGGAGAGATCGTTGAACAATGCGATGGACATCATCAGAAACAGCACGGCGACACCGCCGCGCTGCAGGCGTTCCATCCAGGCGTCCGAGACGCTCCTGCCCGTCACACCCTCCCAAAGATAATACATCAGGTGCCCCCCATCGAGGACGGGCAGCGGCAACAGGTTCAGCACCCCCAAGCTCACACTGATGAGTGCCAGAAACCCCAGGTACTGGGCCAGGCCCAGGCTCGCAGACCGGCCCGCATAGTCGGCAATCGTCAGCGGACCGCTGATGTTCTTGAGCGATGCCTCGCCAATGAGCATGCGCCCCATCATCTTGAGCGTGAGCACGGACACCTGCCAGGTGCGCTCTGCTCCCTTGAGTACGCCTTCCAGCGGCCCATACTGCACGGTCTCGAACTGCGGGCGTCCTCCCACGTAGGCACCGATGCGGGCAATGGTTTCGCCGTGTTCTTGCTGCACTTCAGGCAGCACCTGCAGTTCCAGCACCTGGCCCGCGCGCTCGATGCGCCAGATCTGCGCCAGCGGCTCCTTGCCCTGCACAGAGCCCCGGATCAGCGCACGCAGTTGCGCACCGTCCACCACGTCGGTGGCGCCAATGCGCAGCACCACATCCCCGGCCTGCAGGCCCGAGCGCTCGCCGGCACCGCCAGCCATCAACTCGCCCACCAGGGGTGGGGTCCAGGGACCGGTGATGCCGATGAGCTGCATCAGTCGGTGGTCGGCATTGCGGGTGTCAATGTCTTGCAGCGGCAGGTGCACGGTGCGCTCGGCGGCGCCCGGCGTAGGCTCGACGACCAGGCGCGCCGCTTGCGATTCCAGCGCGCCGCGCGCCAACAACCAGCGCAGGTCTTCGAAGGAGCGCACGGGCATTTCCTCCCCGTCGCCCAAGGCTGCACGGCGTACCAGCTCGCCGCCTTGCAGTCCCGCAGACTGCGCCACCGAACCCGGCACCGGCTTGGACAGGTAGGCCATGGGCTCCTGCACGCCCATCCAGTTGACCAGCGCATACAGCAACACGGCCAGCACCAGGTTGGCCACCGGACCGGCGGCCACGATGAGCGCACGCGAGCGCAGCGGCTGGGTGTTGAAGGCCAGATGGCGCTCTTCGGGTGGCACCGGCGCCTCGCGCTCGTCAAGCATGCGCACAAAGCCCCCCAGGGGAAATGCGCCCAAGACGAACTCGGTGGGCGAGCCCTTGGGCTGCCAGCGCAGCAAAGGCTTGCCAAAGCCCACCGAAAAGCGCAGCACCTTCACACCGCAGGCCACGGCCACACGGTAGTGGCCGTATTCGTGCACGGCGATCAAGAGGCCGAGGGCAACGATGAAAGCAACAACGGTCAGCATGGGCACTCCCGCGGTGTGGTGGGACCCGCTCGGTCAAGCCAGCCGCTGCGCAATGCGCTGCGCGCTGGCACGGGCTTGCTGGTCCAGCGCCAGCAGGTCGTCAAGCGATCCGGGCTTGGAGACCGGCACACTGGACAAAGTTTCCAGGTTCAGTGCATGGATCTGGTCAAAGCGGATGCGCCGTTCCAGAAACTGCGCCACGGCCACCTCGTTGGCGGCATTGAGCACGGCCGTGGTGCCCGCAGGCGCTTCCAGTGCCTCCCAGGCCAGGCGCAGGCCCGGAAAACGCTCGGGATGCCCATGGTCGTCGATGGCCTCGAAGGTCATGGCGCCCAGGGTATGGAAGTCGAGCGCCGCAGCCCCCGACTCCACGCGCTCAGGCCAGGCCAGACCGTAGGCGATGGGCACGCGCATGTCGGGCGTACCCAACTGGGCCACCACCGACGTGTCGGTGTACTGCACCATGGAGTGGATGATGCTTTGCGGGTGAATGACCACGTCCAGCTTGCGCGGCGCCAGGCCGAACAGGTAGCGCGCCTCGATCACCTCCAGCGCCTTGTTCATCATGGTGGCCGAATCGACCGAGATCTTGCGCCCCATGACCCAGTTGGGGTGGGCGCAGGCCTGCTCCGGCGTGACCTCGTGCAAGGTTTTCGGGTCGCGCTGACGGAACGGCCCGCCCGAAGCGGTGAGGATGATTTTGTCCACGCGGCGCTGCCAGGTGGATGGGTCTTCAGGCAGGGACTGGAAGATGGCCGAGTGCTCGCTGTCGATGGGCAACAGCGTAGCGCCGCCCTCGCGCACGGCCTGCAGGAAGACCTCCCCCCCCACCACCAGCGCCTCTTTGTTGGCCAGCAGCAAACGCTTGCCAGCACGCGCCGCGGCCAGGCAGGGCGCCAGTCCAGCTGCGCCGACAATGGCCGCCATCACCATATCCACTTCGGGGTGCGATGCTATTGTTTCTATAGCATCTTGCGCTTGTAGTACCTGCGTTGCAAGCCCATTTTCCTTGCATTTTTCTGCCAGCGCACTGGCATGCTCAGGACTGGCCATGACGGCGTAGCGCGGGGCGAAGCGTGCACACTGCGCCAGCAGCGCATCGACCTGCGTGGCCGCGCTGAGTGCAAACACCTCGAAGCGCTCGGGGTGGCGCGCCACCACATCGAGCGTGTTGGTGCCTATGGATCCGGTCGATCCGAGCACCGTGATGCGTTGTTTCATGGGGAGAGCAGCGTTGTGATCATCAGGGCCAGCGGCAGCGTGGGCAACAGCGCGTCCACGCGGTCCAGCACGCCGCCATGGCCGGGCAGCAGCTGGCTGCTGTCCTTGACGCCCGCGCTGCGCTTGATGAGCGATTCCACCAGATCCCCCGCCACGCTCATGGCCGTCATGAACAAGGCGACGACCAGCAACATCCACCAGCCCTGGCGCGCCACCACGGTGTAAAAGCTGGGTTGATCCGGCTGGAAATGCGCATCGGCAAGCACCCAGCCCAGCGCCAGCAGCAGCACGCCCGCCACGCCACCCCACACACCCTCCCAGCTCTTGCCGGGACTGATGGAGGGCGCCAGCTTGGTGCGCGTAAAGCGCAAGCCGAACTTGCGGCCCGCAAAATAGGCGGCGATGTCGGCCATCCAGACCAGGCACATCACCGACAGCAAAAAATTAACGCCCAGCGCGCGGGCCTGCACCACGGCCATCCAGGCCATCCACAGGGCGGCAATACCCGCCACCAGCCGCAGCGCGGCAGGCACCCGCGGCCACCCTGGCACGCCCGCACGCAGCAGCCAGGCACTACCCAGCACCCAGCAGCCACCACCGGCCAACCACAGCACCCCCAGCGGGCGCTGCACCCAGCCCAACGCCCAGGAGGCAGCGCACAGCGCCAGACACGCGGCACCCACAAGCACCGAGCCCACGGGGCCGCATGCGTTGAGCCGCCCCCACTCCCAGGCCGCCGCCGCCATCAGCACCAGAATGACCGCGGTGAATGCCACGGGCGATGGATGGAACAGGGCAGGCAACAGAATGGCCAGCAGAACCAGGGCGGTGAGGATGCGCTGCTTGAGCATTTCAGGCTTTCACTTGCTCAGAGGTCTTGCCGAAACGCCGCTCGCGGGCATGGAAGGCGGCAATGGCCTCGTCCAGCGCAGCCTCGTCAAACTCGGGCCACAAACGGTCGCTGAACACCAGCTCCGAGTAGGCCGCCTGCCAGAGCAGAAAGTTGCTCAGGCGCATCTCGCCGCCGGTACGAATCAACAGGTCCGGGTCGGGCACGTGGGACAAGGCCATGGCACGGTCCAGGCTGGCTTCGGTGATGGCTTCGCCGCGCGCGGCGAGTTGCGCTGCCGCCTGGGCCATGTCCCAGCGCCCACCGTAGTTGAAGCACACGTTGAGAACCAGGCGACTGTTGTGCGCCGTCTCACGCTCGGCCTGGGCCAGGCCTTCGCGCACCTTGTCGGACAGGCCCGTACGCTCGCCCACAAAGTGCAGGCGCACGCCGTCTTTGCACAGTTGCGGCACCTCGCGCGTGAGGGCCTTGGCCAGGAGTTCCATCAGGCCGGACACCTCGTCCTGCGGACGGTTCCAGTTTTCGGACGAAAACGCGAACACCGTGAGCACGCCAATGCCGCGCTGGGCACAGGCCTGCACGCATCGGCGCAGCGACTCCACACCTTGCTTGTGGCCTGCCAGGCGCGGGAGAAAACGGCGCTGGGCCCAGCGGCCGTTGCCATCCATGACGATGGCCACATGCCGAGGCGGCACCAAAGCAACAGCCATGGAAAAAGCGTGAACCATGGCAGTCCTCAGACCGCCATGATCTCCTGCTCTTTGGAAGTGACCAGCGTGTCGATCTCGGCAATGTGCCGGTCGGTGACCTTCTGGATGTCGGCCTCGGCGCGCTTCTGGTCGTCTTCGGATGCTTGCTTGTCCTTGACCAGCTTCTTGACGGCTTCGTTGGCATCGCGGCGCAAGTTGCGCACGGCCACCTTGGCGGCCTCGCCCTCATTGCGAGCGAGCTTGGTCATTTCCTTGCGGCGCTCTTCGCTCATGGGCGGCAGCGGCACGCGGATCAGATCACCCATGCTGGCGGGGTTCAGGCCCAGGTCGCTCTCGCGAATGGCCTTCTCGATCTTGGCACCCATGCCCTTTTCCCAGGGCTGAACGCTCAGCGTGCGCGAGTCCAGCAAGGACACGTTGGCCACCTGGGACAGCGGCACCATGGAACCGTAGTACTCGACCTGCACGCTATCGAGCAGCCCAGGGCTGGCGCGGCCGGTGCGAATCTTGGCAAGGTTGTTCTTGAAAGCCGCGATGGACTGGCCCATCTTGGCCTCTGCGTTTTTCTTGATGTCGGCGATCATGTTTCTCTCCTCACACGGGATGGACGTCAGGCGTACACCAGGGTGCCTTCATCCTCGCCCAGCACCACGCGCTTGAGTGCACCAGGCTTGAAGATCGAAAACACCTTGACGGGCAGTTTCTGGTCACGGCACAGCGCAAAGGCCGTGGCGTCCATGATGCCCAGATTGCGCACCATGGCTTCGTCGAAGCTGAGTTTGGCATAGCGCGTGGCCGTCGGGTCCTTGTGCGGATCGGCGGTGTACACGCCATCGACCTTGGTGGCCTTGAGCACCAGCTCGGCACCGATTTCGGCGCCGCGCAGTGCTGCCGCCGTGTCGGTGGTGAAGAAGGGGTTGCCCGTGCCTGCGGCAAACACCACCACCTTGCCCTCTTCGAGGTACTGCAGCGCCTTGGGGCGCACGTAGGGCTCCACCACCTGCTCGATCGAGATGGCGGACATGACGCGGGCCGTCAGGCCCTGCTTGTCCATGGCATCGGCCAGGGCCAGGGCATTCATCACCGTGGCCAGCATGCCCATGTAGTCGGCGGTGGCGCGGTCCATGCCCTCGGCACCACCGGCCACACCACGGAAGATATTGCCGCCGCCGATCACTACCGCCACTTCCACGCCCATGCGGGTGACCTCGGCCACCTCCTGCACCATGCGCACGATAGTCGCGCGGTTGATGCCGAAGGCGTCGTCTCCCATGAGCGCCTCACCCGACAGCTTGAGCAAAATCCGCTTGTAGGCTGGGGTGGCGACGGTCATGGCAGGCTCCATAGGTGAAAAGGGGTTGAGAAAATCGACGGCAGGTGCAATGGCAGGATCAGGCAGCGCCCTTGGCGGCTGCCACCTGGGCGGCCACTTCAGCAGCGAAGTCGTCCTGCTTCTTCTCGATGCCTTCGCCCACGACGTAGAGCGTGAAGCTCTTGATGGTGGTGTTGGCGGCCTTGAGCATCTGCGCCACGGTCTGCTTGCCGTCGGCGGCCTTCACGAAGACCTGGTCGGCCAAAGAGACTTCCTTGAGGTACTTCTGCACGGCGCCGTCGATGCGCTTGGCGGTGATTTCAGCGCTCTGTGCGGGCTTGCCAGCAGCCACCAGTTCCTTGTTGGCTTCGTCAGCCTTGCCTTCGGCGACCGCACGCTCCTTGGCGATCAGGTCGGCGGGCACGTCGGCGCTGGTCAGGGCCACGGGCTTCATGGCAGCCACGTGCATGGCCACGTCCTTGGCGGCATTGGCGTCACCGTCAAACTCAACCACCACACCGATGCGCGAGCCGTGCAGGTAGGAGGCCAGGTTGGAGCCACTGAAGCGCTGGTAGCGGCGGAACGACATGTTCTCGCCGATCTTGCCGATCAGGCCCTTGCGCACGTCTTCCAGCGTGGGGCCGAAGCCGTCTTGCGCGTAGGGCAGAGCACCCAGGGCCTCGATGTTGGCGGGGTTGTGCTTGGCCACGAGTTCGGCAGCAGCCTTGGCCAGGACGATGAAGCTGTCGTTCTTGCTCACGAAGTCGGTTTCGCTGTTGACTTCGATCAGCGCGCCGGTGGAGCCTTCGATGAAGCTGGCGACCACGCCTTCGGCGGTCACGCGCGAAGCGGCCTTGCCAGCCTTGGTGCCCAGCTTGACGCGCAGCAGCTCTTCAGCCTTGGCCATGTCGCCGTCGGCCTCGGTCAGGGCCTTCTTGCACTCCATCATGGGAGCGTCGGTCTTGCCGCGCAGTTCGGCAACCATGCTTGCGGTAATTGCAGCCATTGTGTTTTCTCCGTATTCAGTTCAGTTCAACAGACAAAAAAAGGGGGCTGTTCGAGCCCCACTTTTTTTCGCGCAGGTCATTGCGCGGGCCGGGGGCCTCAGGCAGCGGATTCTTCCACTTCGACGAATTCGTCGGAACCCTCGCCCACAGCCTTCACCACTTCGGCGACGGCGTTGTTACGGCCTTCGACGATGGCGTCAGCGATGGCGCGCACGTACAGCTCCACGGCCTTGGCAGAGTCGTCGTTGCCGGGGATCACGTAGTCGATGCCTTCGGGCGAGTGATTGGTATCCACCACACCTATCAGCGGAATGCCCAGCTTCTTGGCTTCAGCGATGGCGATCTTGTGGAAGCCCACGTCCACCACGAAGATGGCGTCGGGCAGCGTGGTCATGTCCTGGATGCCGCCGATGTCCTTTTCCAGCTTTTCGATCTCGCGCACGAACATGAGCTGCTCCTTCTTGCTCATGGCGTCCAGACCGGCTTCCTGCTGGGCCTTCATGTCCTTCAGACGCTTGATCGAGGTCTTGACGGTCTTGAAGTTGGTCAGCATGCCGCCCAGCCAGCGCTGGTTGACGAAGGGCACGCCAGCGCGCTGCGCTTCGGCGGCCACGATGTCACGGGCCTGGCGCTTGGTGCCGACGATCAGGATGGTGCCGCGGTTGGCAGACAGTTGCTGCGCGAACTTGGCAGCGCCCTGGAGCAGCGGAAGCGACTTTTCCAGGTTGATGATGTGGATCTTGTTGCGATGGCCGAAGATGTAGGGGGCCATCTTGGGGTTCCAGAAGCGGGTTTGGTGACCGAAGTGGACACCGGCTTCCAGCATTTCGCGCATGGTAACGGACATGAATATTCTCCGAAGGTTGGGTCTAAAATCCAGCCCGACAATTGCGCCCAGGCGGGCTGCAACACCTTGTTTGGACTGGTTTGCGATTGGTCTTGCCAAGGCCACTGCGCTTGCAGCCGCACCCAGCAAAACCCAAAGATTCTAGCACACGCATGCTCCCAGACCTTGATACCACCCGGCGCATGCTGCAGTCGCACCAGACCAGCGCGCCGCAGGAAATGGAGCGCGCCATTGCCGCTGCGCAGTCCACTGCCTGCCGCCACGCCTTCGTCCGCACCGGCTTCGACGAAGCCCGCAGCCAGGCCGCCAATCCCAGCCTGCAGCACCTGCCGCTGGCCGGACTGGCGGTTTCGGTGAAAGACCTGTTCGACCTGCAGGGCCAACCCACCCCCGCAGGGTCGGTGGTGCTGGCCGACGCTCCCGCCGCCTCAGCCGACTGCCCGGCCGTGGCCCGGCTGCGCGCAGCTGGCGGAGCCGTCATCGGCCGCACCAACATGACCGAGTTCGCCTTTTCCGGTGTGGGCGTCAACCCGCACCACGGCACGCCGGCAGCCCACGACGGGCGCTTTGGCGCACTGGGCGGCCCGGCGCGCGTGCCGGGCGGATCGTCCTCGGGCGCCGCCGTGTCGGTGGCCACAGGGGCGGCCTTTGTGGGCCTGGGCTCGGACACGGGCGGCTCCATCCGCATTCCGGCGGCGCTCAACGGCGTCGTGGGTTTCAAGAACACGGCCCGGCTGGTGCCCACGCAGGGCGCACTGCCCCTGTCCACCACGCTGGACACCGTGTGCGCCACCACACGCTCGGTGCGAGACGCCATCGTGGTGCACGAGGTGCTGGCCCAGCGCCGCGTGGCGCGCAGCACGGCGCCCCTGCCCGCACTGCGGCTGGCCGTGCCCACCACGGTGTTCCTCGACGGGCTGGACGCCCCCGTGGCCCAGGCTTTTGAACGCACGCTGGCACAACTGCGCCAGGCCGGCGCGCAGATCGCGGAAATCGACCTGCCCGCCATGCGGCAGCAACCCGCCTACGGCTTTTCGGCCCCCGAAAGCTATGCCTGGCACCGCGAACTGCTGCAGCGCGCGGGCGAGCGCTACGACCCGCGCGTGCGCAAGCGCATCGAGGCAGGCGCCACACTGCGGGCCTGGGAATACATCGACCTGCTGCGCTCGCGCCAGCAGTGGATCGCGGACATGCAGGCCTGCATGGCACCATACGACGCCCTGCTCTCGCCCACGGTGCCCATCACGGCGCCGCTGCTGGCCAGCGTGGCCCCGGCCGAAGGCCAGGACGCCGCCATGGATGCAGCCCGCGACGCCGAGTTCTTCCGCGTCAACGCCCTGCTGCTGCGCAACACCAGCGCAGTCAACCTGCTGGACGGCTGCGCACTCTCGCTGCCCTGCCACACTGCGGGCGAGTTGCCCGTGGGCCTGATGGTCTGGCACGCTGCGCTGCACGACGACACCGTACTGCATGTGGGCCTTCAGATCGAAGAATTGCTACAAAAACAATAGCTGCCAGCGCTTTACCCTATTGCGCTGCAAGCCAAAAATATCTGAATCCATGAAGATCGCCATCGTGGGCGCCGGCATCGTCGGCGTCACCACCGCTTACGAACTGGCCGCCGACGGCCATGCCGTCACCGTATTCGACCGCCACAACGCCGCCGCCACCCAGGACAGCTTTGCCACCGGCGGCCTGCTGGCCCCGGCGGCCGCCATTCCCTGGGCGCTGCCCGGCCTGCTCGCACCCGCGCGCTGGCTGGGCCGCAAGGCCCCCTTGCGCTTGGGGCGCCAGCTCTCGCTGTCCGACCTGTCCTGGCTGCGCCAGTGGCGCCGCGCCGCGGCACGGGCAGCACACAGCCCCCAACCCGCAGGGCTGGCCTTGCTGCAATTGGCTCGCTACAGCCAGGCGCGGTTGCTGGAGCTGACCCAGCAACTGGATCTGCCCTTCGAGCACAGCTCCAGCACCCTGCTGCTGCTGCGCAGCGCCCAAGACGCCGAGGCCGCAGCCCCCTTGCTCAAGGCCCTGCGCGAAACCGGCCACACCGCGCTGGAAGTGGACGCCGACACGGCGCGCCGCATCGAACCCGGCCTCTCCCCCACGCTGGCGCTGGCGGGTGCGCTGCATCTGCCCGATGGGCTGGCAGGCAACTGCCGCCAGTTCGCACTGCTGCTGCGCCAGGCGGCACAACGGCAGGGGGCCGACTTTCAATGGAACGCCGCGGTGGAGCGCGTGTGCACCGCGCCCACGGGCCTGCAGAT
Organism: Simplicispira sedimenti; assembly: GCF_022760965.1. Taxonomy (NCBI): domain Bacteria; kingdom Pseudomonadati; phylum Pseudomonadota; class Betaproteobacteria; order Burkholderiales; family Comamonadaceae; genus Simplicispira; species Simplicispira sedimenti. Next base: position 59,556 of record NZ_JAKVIJ010000012.1, on the reverse strand, counting down.
CCAGGGTGAAGCCAGCCCACGCCCCTTCGATGCCGTGGTGCTGTGCGCCGGTGCCCAGGCCGCAGCGCTGCTGCACCCCCTGGGCCTGCGGTTGCCGCTGGCAGCCCTGCATGGCAGCACCCTCAGCGCGCCCATGCGCGAGGCCCTGCACGCGCCCCAGAGCGCGGTAGTGGACATCGCCAGCGGCAGCACCATCGCCCGCCTGGGCCAGCGCGTGCGCATTGCCGGTGGCGCCGAATTGGGCCGCGGCCACGAGGCCCATCCGCAGACGGTGCACGCGCTATACCGCGTGCTGGGCGAGTGCTTTCCAGGCGGCGTAACCCACGCCAGTGGCGTGCAGGTGTGGCGCGGCGCCCGCGCCATGCTGCCCGATGGCGCCCCGGCCATCGGGCCCAGCGGCACCCCTGGTGTGTGGCTGAACCTCGGCCACGGCGCCAGCGGCTGGGCCCTGGCCTGCGGCAGCGCGCGCCTGCTGGCTGACCAGCTGGCCCAGCACACCCCGGCATTGCCCAGCGAATCCTGGGCGCCGCAGCGCTGGCAGTAGGTGTTTCACACCCGCCCGTAGGGCACTTCAGCGGCACAATGGCCAGATTCCCGACTCGCCCCGTGCCGCCATGCAACGCGTCCATCCCACCCAGGCCCACCCGCTGCACCACACCGCCGCCACGCGGCGGCTGGAACACAGCGCCGCCGCCACTCTGCCCCCCCACACCCTGATGCAGCGCGCCGGGCTGGCTGTGGCCCGGCTGGCACGCGCCCTGGCCCCACATGCACGCACCATATGGATTGCCTGCGGCCCTGGCAACAACGGCGGCGACGGGCTGGAAGCCGCCATGCTGCTGCACCGGGCAGGCATGCCCGTGGTGGTGACCTGGCTGGGCGCCCCCGAGACAGCACCTGCCGACGCCCGCCTGTCCTGGCAGCGCGCGCAGGACGCGGGCGTGGCCTTCAGTCAGCAGGCCCCCCATCCGCTGGGACCGCAGGATTTGTGCATCGACGCCTTGCTGGGCATCGGCCTGGCGCCGGGCGACCAGCGCCCACCCCCCTCCGAACGACTGACGGTGCTGCTGCATGCGCTGCACCACAGCCCGGCGCCCGTGCTGTGCGTGGACGTCCCTTCGGGCCTGCAGGCCGACACCGGGCAATATGCCCCTGGCCTTGCGCCCATGCGTGGCGCTGCGCCCCCCGCCGCGCGCCACACCCTGAGCCTGCTGACACTCAAGCCCGGCCTGTTCACCGGTGCCGGGCGCGATGCCGCAGGTACCGTCTGGTGGGACGACCTGGACGTCCCCTGCCACAGCGAGGCTGCCAGCGCCTGGCTGGCAGGCCCGCCCGCCGCCGCAGCGCGAGCGCACGCCAGCCACAAGGGCAGCTATGGCGATGTGGCCATGATCGGTGGTGAAGGCCTTGGCGCCCGGGGGCTGGGCATGGGCGGCGCGGCGCTGCTCGCCGCCAGCGCGGCGTTGCATGGCGGTGCAGGCCGGGTATTGGTGGCGCTGCTGGGCGGCACGCTCGATCTCGATGTGCGGCAACCCGAACTGATGTTCCGCCATGTCGATGCGCTGCAGCTCGAACAGCTCACTGTGGTGTGCGGCTGTGGTGGCGGCGAGGCCGTGCGCGCCGCACTGCCCCAGGTGTTGGCCCAGGCCCCACGCCTGGTGCTCGATGCCGACGCGCTCAACGCCATCGCCTCCGACGCCGCGCTCGCGCAGGCCCTGGCAGACCGCGCGCCAAAAGCGCATGCCACCGTGCTCACCCCCCATCCGCTGGAAGCAGCGCGCCTGCTGGGCACCGATACCGCCAGCGTGCAGTCGCACCGCCTCGCGGCGGCCGAGCAGCTGGCCGAGCGGTTCCAGTGCGTGGTGGTGCTCAAGGGCTCGGGCACGGTAGTGGCAGCGCCCAACCAAGCGCCGCGAATCAACCCCACCGGCAACGCCCTCCTGGCCACGGCAGGCACCGGCGATGTGCTCGCCGGCCTGATCGGCGCGTACTGGGCCGCCGGCCCGGCACCGCTCGATGCGGCTGCCGAGGCGGTGTATGCCCATGGCCGCGCCGCCGATACCTGGCCCGACGAACAGGCGCTGACGGCCAGCGCGCTGGCGCGGCGCATGCGGCCCAGGGACACCTTCACACCAGCGTGACCTCGCGCAGGGGCTTGAGCACGCTGGACGGCGTCATGCCGAACGTCTGTCGAAAGGTGCGGCTGAAATGCGCAGAGTCGCTGAACGCACCGTGCAGCGCGGCATCGGTCAGCCGGGCTTGCGTGGCCAGCCCCGCCATGGCCGCCCGCACCTGGGACCACACCCGGTAGCTGCGAAAACTCACGCCCATTTCCTGGCGGAACAGGTGGTTGAAGCGCGAGGCCGACAGGTGCGCCGCCTGCGCCACCTGATCGCGCGGCAATGCCCCGTCGCGCGCCATGCGCAGATGCTGCAGGCTGCGCAATACGCGCGCATCGAGTTCAGCAGCCGCCTCGAAACGCTGGCCCAGCAGGGTCGGCAGATCGAAGCTGCGCAGCCGGGCCTCCGTGCAGCCGCGCGTGCGGGTCCGCGCGGCCGGGTCGAACACCACACCGCCTTGCTGCCCGAGCCAGGGCCGCAGGCTGCGGGCCTCGGAGGAATCGGGCTCCAGGTACACCAAGGCCACGCGTTCGCCGCACGGGTCGAACAGATGCCAGACCCCCATGTCGATGAGCGCGCTGTGGCAGGTTTCCACGCACCCCGGCGCCAGATGCACCGCAAAGCGTCCCGACAGCCCCAGCAGCAGCACGGGCGCAGCGTGGCGATGCCAGCCGGTGGCCGGCAGCTCTCCCACATACAGGGCCCGGTCGGCCCCCAAGGTCAGTGTGTTCGTCGCGCGCATAGCCCAAACATACAAGTTTTCCGGCGGGCTTGCCGATAGCCTTGCGCACGGCCGATCACATCCCCACCACACCTTCTGGAGAACCCCTTGAAACGCCTTGTCCTTGCAGGCTGCGCCCTGCTGCTGCTGTGCGCCATCACCACCTACCACGCCGTTCCGCTTCTCTACAAGGAGCCCCTGCTGTGGCTCAACCGCAGCCTCTCGGGCCTGGAGGAAAAGACGGTGCAAGCCGCGGGTCACCGCATCCACTACCTGGAGGGCGGTGCAGGCAGCGCGGGTGGCACGCCGGTCGTGCTGCTGCACGGCATCTTCGCCGAAAAGGACCACTGGGTGGACTTCGCCCGCCCGCTGACCGGCAGCCACCGCGTCATCGCACCCGACCTGCCGGGCTTTGGCGAAAGCGATCGGCTCGAGGGACAGGCCTACGACTATGCGGCGCACACCGAACGTCTCGCCGCATGGCTGGACGCGCTGGGCCTGCCGCGTGTGCACCTGGCGGGCAACTCGATGGGCGGCACGATCGCCGCGCTGTTTGCGCTGCGCCACCCTGATCGGGTGGCCAGCGTGGCCTTCATCGGTGCGCCGCATGGCATCCGCTCGGCGCGGCCCAGCACCATGGATCGGCTGATCGATGCGGGCCAGGCGCCGCTGGTCGCGCACGATGCGGTGGCCTTCGACGCGATGATGGACCTGGTGTTCGCGCAGCGCCCGTTCCTGCCCGCACCGATTCTGGAGGCGGCGCGCGCCGATGCCGTGCGCGACGCGCCCTCCAACCTCCGGCTGTGGCATGCGCAGCTCAAGGACCGCTACCTGCTGCAGGAGCGGATCGGCGGACTGCGTCCGCCGACGCTGGCGCTGTGGGGTCAGCAGGACCGCGTGTTTGACGCCTCGGGGGCCGAGGCGCTGCGCTCACTCCTGCCCCATGCCCGCATCGAAACGCTGCCGGGCCTGGGGCATCTGCCGATGATGGAGGCGCCCCTGGCCGTGTCTGCCCGGTATGGGCAGTTCTTGCATGAAATGAACGCAAAAAATAGATAAAAAAAGCCGCTGACGCCTATAAATAAAGCGCCAGCAGCTATATATTTGATAGCAAATCAGGTCCGCCGCGCGGAACGCCCCTTGGCTTTGGCGGTCTTGCCACCGGCTTTGGTGGACTGCGTCCGCGATTTGCCCGCCGAAGCCGTGTTTGTGGAAGACTTGGAACTCGCCTTGCGACCACCGCCGCCCAGGCTGCCGCGACCAGCGTCCTCGATGTCCAAGGGTGGTCTGCGCTTGCCTGCAGGAGCGGACCGCGCTCCACCGGATGGCGCAGCACTGGCCTTCTCGCGGGTGTTGCGCGCGGCTCCCGGCACATCTTCATCACCGACAAGCCTGAAATCGATGCGCCGCCCGTCCAGATCCACCCGGCTGACCTGCACCCGCACGCGGGTGCCGATCACATAGCGGATACCGCTGCGCTCACCGCGCAGTTCCTGGCGGGACTCATCGAAGCGGAAATACTCCCCCCCCAGTTCGGTGATGTGCACCAGGCCTTCGACGTACATGGCATCGAGCGTGACAAAGATGCCGAAGCTGGTGACCGAAGACACCACGCCACCGTATTCCTCGCCCAGATGTTCGCGCATGTACTTGCACTTGAGCCAGGCCTCCACGTCGCGGCTGGCCTCGTCGGCGCGGCGCTCGTTGGCGCTGCAATGCAGGCCGGCGGCTTCCCAGGCCTGCGTCTCGGCCAGGGCCGCGCCCGACTCCTTCTTGCGCGGCACCTTGCCGGGTGGCGCCACACGGCTGGCCAAACGCTTGCTCAGCTTGGCGTGCGCTTCGCCCGGCGTGGGCAGCATGGGCAGGCGGTACTTGGTATTGCCCAGGATGGCCTTGATCACACGGTGCACCAACAGGTCGGGGTAGCGCCGGATCGGGCTGGTGAAGTGCGTGTAGGCATCAAACGCCAAGCCGAAGTGGCCGCTGTTGATGGGCGTGTAGATGGCTTGCTGCATGGAGCGCAGCAGCATGGTGTGGATTTGCTGCGCGTCGGGCCGGTCCTTGGTGGCCTCGGCGATGGCCTGGAATTCAGACGGTTGCGGGTTCTCGCTGATCGACAGCCCCACGGCCATGGCCTTGAGGTAACTGCGCAGAATGTCCTGCTTCTCGGGCGTGGGGCCCTCGTGCACGCGGTACAGCCCGTGCTGCTTGCCCTGCGCGATGAAGTCGGCGCTGCACACGTTGGCGGCAAGCATGGCTTCCTCGATGAGACGGTGCGCGTCGTTGCGCGTGCGCGGCACGATCTTGTCGATGCGCCCGTTCTCGTCGCAGACGATCTGGGTTTCGGTGGTTTCAAAGTCCACCGCGCCGCGCTCACGCCGCGCCTGCAGCAGTGCGCGGTACACGTCGTGCAGGTTGAGCAGGTCGGGCACGCGCTCCTTGCGCTTGGCGGCTTCGGGGCCGCGCGTGTTGGCCAGGATGGCGGCCACCTCGGTGTAGGTGAAGCGCGCGTGGCTGAACATCACCGCCGGGTAGAACTGGTAGGCATGCACCTCGCCCTTGGCGGTGACCAGCATGTCGCAGACCATGCACAGGCGCTCGACATCGGGGTTGAGCGAGCACAGGCCGTTGGAGAGCTTCTCGGGCAGCATCGGGATGACGCGGCGCGGGAAGTACACGCTGGTGGCGCGGTCGTAGGCATCGATGTCGATGGGGCTGCCGGTCTGCACATAGTGGCTCACGTCGGCAATGGCCACCAGCAAGCGCCAGCCCTTGCCGCGCCCTACCTTGGCGGGCTCGCAGTACACGGCGTCGTCGAAGTCGCGCGCGTCCTCGCCGTCGATGGTGACCAGCGGCACGTCGGTCAGGTCGATGCGCTGCTTTTTGTCCTGCGCGCGCACCTTGTCGGGCAAGGCGCCGGCCTCGGCCAGGCAGTCCTCGGAAAACTCGTGCGGCACGCCGTACTTGCGCACGGCGATCTCGATCTCCATGCCAGGGTCGTCCACCTCTCCCAGCACCTCGGTAATGCGGCCCACAGGCTGGCCGAACAGCGCGGGTGGCTCGGTCAGTTGCACCACCACCACCTGCCCGGTCTTGGCGGTACCCAAGGCACCTGCGGGGATGAGGATGTCCTGCCCATAGCGCTTGTCTTCGGGAGCCACGATCCAGACACCGCTCTCTTGCAGCAGGCGACCGATGATGGGATGCGCGGGGCGCTCCAGGATCTCGGTCACCCGGCCTTCAGCGCGTCCGCGCCGGTCGTGGCGCACGATGCGTGCGCGCACCCTGTCTTTGTGCAGGACGGCACGCATCTCGTTGGGGGGGAGGAAGATATCGGCCTGTCCGTCTTCACGGACCACGAATCCGTGGCCGTCACGGTGCCCCTGCACGGTGCCCTCGATCTCGTCGGATGGATGCAAAGGCTTGGCGCTGGAGTTCATTTTTTTGTTATACAATCTAAGTCTTTCCTGAAATGCCCAGGTGGCGGAATTGGTAGACGCACTAGTTTCAGGTACTAGCGGGTAACTCCGTGGAGGTTCGAGTCCTCTCCTGGGCACCAAGTTTAACGAAAAGCCGCTGCTTCAGCGGCTTTTTTCAAAACAAAAAAGCACAAACGATTTCAGGAAGGCGCTTTCTTGCTATACAATTTGAAATTCCTGAAATGCCCAGGTGGCGGAATTGGTAGACGCACTAGTTTCAGGTACTAGCGGGTAACTCCGTGGAGGTTCGAGTCCTCTCCTGGGCACCAAAACAAAAAAGGCCGTTGCATTCGCAACGGCCTTTTTCATTTCTCAAGGCCTCGTGCCCACTCTGCCCTGTTCACACAGTGCGCAGACACAACCCGCCGCACAAGGCCAGCGGGTCAGGCCCCACACATCACTTGCGCAACAGCGCCTTCAGCACGTTTTGCAGGCGGCGGGCGCTGGCTGCATCGCTGGCGCTACCCAGCACACGCGCGGCATCCTGACCCCAGGTTTCTGCGGGAGCAGGGTCGTTGCGGCGGGTGAGCAGTTGCAACTGCAGCATGCGCCGATCCGACAGTTGTTCGGCCGGCGTGGGCACCTCGGCAGCGATCTCCAGGCGCAGCAGTGCCTGTGCGGCATCTCCCGCAGGCGCACCTGCCAGGGCCTGCACCCAGGCCGAGCGCACAGCGGGCTGGACACGACCACCCAGTTCCTGGGCCGATGGCACCAGGCTGCCGTCGCGCTTTTCCCAGGCGGTCAGCAGCTGCGTGAGCGCTTCACCATGGGCCTGGGCGGCCAGCTTCTTGAGCGCCTGCTGGGCGTGCTCCAGCGCCTCGCGCTGAGCCCGGAATGCAGCATCACCCAGGCGCGGGCCACGCTCTTCAGGGCGGCGGTCTGCAAAGCGGCCGCCAGTGCGCATGTCGTCGCGCGGGCCACGGGCGTCGGGCCGACCCGCATCGCGGCCAGGGCGTGCATCACGGCGCTCGCCGGGCCTTGCGCCACGCGTGGCAGCGGCCGGGGCTTCCTTCTTCATGCCAGGGCGATCGTCCCCACGCACCGCCACCACCGGGCGTGCCGCAGGCTTGGGAGCGGGGGCAGCAGGCGCCTCGCCTGCATCCCCACCCTCGGCAGGTGGCTCATCGGCCACGGGCTCCTGGGTTGCCACCGCCGCATCGGCCGGCGCAGCCGCCGATGCGGCTGCTTCGGCTTCACGGGCCGCCTGTGCCTGGCCGCGCAGGGCCGCTTCCAGCGCTGCCATGGCGCTGCGGATTTGCTGCGCATTACCCCCGGCATTGGCAGCCTCCAGGGCCTTGGCGGCTTCCAGCACGGCGCGATCATGCGCGCTGGCCTGCGTCGCACCGCGTTCACGCTCGGCGCTCTTGCGGTTGAAGGCCTCGTCAATGGGCTTGCGGAAAGCATCCCAGAGCTTCTGCTCCTGGCGCCGGTCCATGGGAACGCTGTGTGCCTCGGCCTGCCAGCGTTGCTGCAGGGCCTTGATCGCGTCAATGCGCAGGCTGGGTGCAGCGCCCAATTGGGCGGCTTCGTCGATCATGGCCTGGCGGCGTGCCAGGCTGGCGGCCTGTGCCTGCTCCAGCGGTGCGCTGGCGGATGCCAGGGCCTGCTTCCACTGCGGCTGGAGTTCGGCATAGACTTTTTCGCCCACATGGCCGCTCTCGCGCCAACGCTCGGCAAACTGGAACAGCGCACGTTGCACGGCCTTCCAGTCGCCCCCGTTGGCGTGTTCAACGGCCCAGGCGCGGACTTCCTCGATCAGCGCCAGACGTTGCGCCTTGTGCGCGGCCGTTTCGGTGCGCAGCTTTTCCAGCCAGACCTCAACCACCTTGTGGGCCGCATTGCAGGCCTCGTCAAATTTCTTCCACAGGGCATGGTTGGGCGCGCCACCTTGGTCGGCATGCTTCCATTGTTCGCGCAGCTGGCGCAGCGACTCCTGGATCTTGCGGCCGCCCAGGGCCTGGCCCTCAGGGCGTTGCAGCAGGGCCTGGGCCTTGGCGATCAGGTCTTCGCGCACCTGGTCTGCGCTCCAGCGCTGCCAGCCTTCCAGTTCACCCGCTGCCACCAGGGCGGCGTGCACCCGTTGCTCCAGGGCATGGTCGATATGGCGCCCCTGGGTCTTGAGCACCGCGCGCAGGGCCGATGCGGCACCGGCACTGGCCTTGCCGTGGCCTTGGGCAGTCTCTTGCTCCAAGTGCCGCAGGGCTTCTTCCACTGCCTGAGCGGCCTGAGCCAGCACCTGCGGATCCGTCTTGGGCCGGGCTGGGCGTGGGGGCTTGTCGATGACGACGGCCTCGGCCTGCGCCGGCAGACCACGCGCCTGGCGTAGCTCATCGGCCCATACGGGCACGGGGGGCAGCGGCGCCTGCTCGTCAGACGCGGCCGCCACCGCCTGCGCCAGCGCAGAGTTGAAAGCTTCCCACACCACCAGCAATTGGGCGCGCGAGGCGTCGAGCAAAGGCGGGAAACGTGTCTCCACGCTGGGCCAGTTGGCGTCGGAACTCAGGGCCTGGGCCTGCTCCTGCCAACGCGCCACATCGGTGCTGAGCAGTTCCTGCGCCGCCTGGGCATCGCGCCAGGATTTGGTAGAGAGCACCTCGATGCGCTGGGCCAGCAGCACGGCCGCTTCGCGCTGGACCTGTACGCGGTGCTGCAGATCCTCGATCACCTTGACGCGATCGGCGAGCTCTGCCTTGAGCAGCGACAGGGGTTCGCGCGACAGCGGTGCACCGGCCTTGGCCGCGTCGCGCTGCCATGCCAATGCGTCGGCAATGTTCAGGCGGGGCGCTGCCAGCAAGGCACGGGCCTTTTCGGCCCATTCAGCGGCGATCGATTCCTGGTTGCGGGCGCGACGGATCTCGTCCAGGCGCTCGCGCACGGCACGGGCAGCCCCCTTGTCGCGAGCGCTCAGCTCCTTGAACACCTCTTGCAATTGCTCCGGGGTGGGCGTGGTCGCCAGCCATTCACGGATGCGCGCAGCACGCTCGCCCGAGGTCGCTGCAGAAAAGGCGCCACCGGTCATGGCGTCCAACGGATGGGCTTCGGGAGCCTTGGCCGGAGCCGGAGTGGTTTCAGGTGCGTCGGACATCTTGCTGCGGGAAAAAAGTGGAAACATGGATTTTTTGGAAACAGGCGCACCGACTCATCCCGGTGCGCAGCACGCGCGTCTGGCCAGTCAATGGTGAACGCGCAAAGGGGGTATTTTCGCCGGTATTTGGACAAAACCCATCAGAAGGCTCTCAACGCATGCCCAAACCCAGTTCGGCACGGGGGGTCCAGCCTTCCTGCCCGGACGACAGTCGCACCGCCCCCAGGAACAATCGCTCGGGCGGCATGCGCCGCTCCAGCAGGTAGTCGCGCACCGCCACTGCCCGTGCCAATGCCAGGTCGTGCATCGCCGTATCGGGCACGGCAATGTTCGCCAGCAGCAGCGCCTGCATCTCGCTCTCGGGCAGGTCTTTGGCCAGCCCGACCAGGTTGCGCGGCTTGGGAATGTCGGCGCGGCGGTACACCTCCTTGAGCAGGGCCGGATACTCCTCGGCACGGATCGGCGCCTCTGGCACGGCCCCTGATGTACCGCCGGGTGCCGCCATGCGGCGCTTTTGGGCCAGGAGCACCTGCTCCAGCTGTGCGCGCTTCCAGGCCTCACGCTCGGTCTGCAGGCTGGCCTGGCCCACCACGGTGAGTTGGAGCGCTGGGCGCTGCTCCAGCGCCTGGACCACCTTGTCCAAGGAGGCACGCGCGGTCGCGTCCAATGCCGCACTGCCTTCGGAAAACGGCACAAAGCCCTGTTCCGCGTCACCACCACCCAGGCCTGCAAGCAGCGAGAAAGGCGCTGTCACGGCCTTCAGAATCAGGTTGCCCAGCAGCTTGAAGATCACCGGACCGACGCGAAACTCGGGGTCATTGAGCGATCCGCTGATCGGCAGGTCCACATCGATCACCCCATTGCGATCGGCCAGCAAGGCCACGGCCAGCCGCACCGGCAGGCTTCTGGGGGCATTCGCAACCTCTTCGCCAAAGACCAGCTGGTGCAGCACCAGCTTGTTCTGGGCGCTGAGCTGCCCATCGGGCTGGACACGGTAGCTGACCTCCATGTTGAGCTTGCCACGCTCAATGCCATGGCCTGCATATTTGATGGCGTAGGGCGTGAGCGGAGACAGTTCCAGCCCCTGCATACGCCCTTGGATATCCAGCGCCACGGGCTGGGCCAGGGGATTGAGCTTGCCCAGGATCTCCAGCGATGCGGTGCCCTCGGCCTTGCCGCGCAGCTCCAGCTCGGCCATGGCGGGCGGTGCCCCACCCTCGGTGGGGGCTGAAGTAATGGCGCCCAAACGTCCCGTGAGGCCACTGAGCTGTGCTGAATACTGGGGTCGCACGAAATGGTCCGTGAAATGCACCCGCCCCCCCGTCAGGCTGATGGGCCCGAAGCGAATTTGCGGCGCCTGGGGCGCTTGCTCCGCTGCGGCAGCGGTAGTGTTCTCTGGCGCGTTGGTCGCCGGGCCCATCAGGTCCTGCAGGTTCAGGCGACCGTCGGACTGCACAACGATGCGGGCAAAGAAATCGCTCAGTGCCGATTCGCGGACCGACAAGGTCAGCGGTCCACCCGCTGGCTGTGCGGCGTCGATGCCTCGCATTCCCAGCGACCGCCATTGCAAGACGTCCCCATCCTCCTGCGTTTGCAGCAGGAGTGTTTCCTGCCCTTCATCGGCCTCCGAGGGGGCCACAGAAGCCAGGCGTACGCGCACATCGTCCAAGGCCGCATCCCCTTGCACCGCCCATTGCAGGCCGGGTTCGGTCTGCCGCACCTGCACCTGCCCCACAAAGCTGGCATCCGCCCTGCCCACTCGCGCGCGCAGCCCACCTTGAACATACGGTGCCATCGCGTGCAAGGGAAGATGCCGCGCTGCCACCCGCCCCTGCACCTGCAAAGGCATGACGCCCAGGCCGCCTTCGTACTCCAGTCGCCCGGGATCGGCCTGGCCGGCGCCCAGCCGGGCCGACAAGGTCAGGGCGGCGGGCCGTGCGCCAGGCGCTGCAGGCGCAAAGTCCTGCAGCCTCACCCGCACATCCGTAGCCGCCAGCGATACGCGCTGGCCGAGGGCAGCATCGTTCAACAAGACAACGCCGCCATCGAGTTCCATGCGGCCCAGCACCAGCGACCAGGGCTTCACCGCTGGGGCGGCAGCGGACTCAGGCGGAGGTGCGGTCTGCGCCGCGCGCAGCCAGCGATCCACCATCCATTGCCCACGCGCATCCCGCTCTACCCGCACACGCGGCTGGGCCAGCGCCATCCGCCCGATCTGCACCGCATGGCGTGCACCATCGACACGCATATCCTCGACCTCCAGGCGCTGGAGGTCTGCCAGGGTGCGCCGATCGCGCAGCACGCTGCGCATGGCCTCGACCTCGGAACAGTCTGCCGCGACTACGCAGGACAATCTGGCCCCATCCAGCCCCAATCGGGCCACCTGGGCCACCCAGGCGCCCCCGTTCCAGGCCAGCCCGGCATCGGTTTCAACCACCCCCGAGAGCCTGGGCGTGAACCAGGCACTCAAGTACGGGGCGCCCCACTCCAGTGGCAGGCTGCGTACCGAGAGCGCGGTACGCCCCTCCTGCGGCGTACCCGCACCCGCAAAAGCCAGGGTGGCCGGCACAACGGCCTGGGCCGTGCCTTGCTTGCCTTCGCCATCCAGCGGGGCCATCGCCATGCTGCCGGCCCATTGCATGGGTGCCGTGGCTGGAAAGGACAGGGCTGACGCCTGCAGCACCAGATCCTGCACTGCCAGTCTTGCGCCACCCGGGACACTGTCGTCCTCCCATCGCAGCGATCCACCCTGTGCGGCAAACCGGCCCAGGGACAGCTTCCATCCACCAGCCGCTGGCTCAGCCTGCTGCACCTTGCCTGCCGATGGCGGGGGCAAGGCCAGCGCGGTCTGAGTCCCCCAATCCCACTGACCAGCGCGATTGCGGCGCAGGTGCGCCTGGGGCGCGGTCAGCACCACGGAATCCACACGCAGCATGCGCAGCAAGGGCTGGAAATCCGCCACCTGCACCTGCAGGGCGTCCAAGGACAGCCGTTCATGCTGTTGACTGTCGTGCAAACTCAGCTTCTTCAGGCCCAGCGCCCCACTGATTTGGACCATGGGCCGGGGCTTTTGCTCAAAAGCAATGCGCAAGTCCGCATCCAAGGTGCCTGAAGCGAGGGTCAAGGGCAGGCCTGCAGGAAGATAGTTCTTGTAGGGCGCCAGATCCAGTCCGTCGAACCGCAGCACGGCGTCGGTCCGATGGCTTTCCACGAAGGGCATGGCCTGCGCCGCCGAATCGAACACACTGTTCCCGATGCGCAAGGCCAGCCTGGGCTGTACCTTGACGGCACGCTGTGCACTCAGGTTGCTCAAGAAGGGGAGCGAAAAGGTAATGTCCCGCACCTCATGGGTTTGCCCCACGGTACGGTCCTCAAAATCGACCGAGCCCCCTTGCAAGGCAATGTTGTAGAGGGCAAAGCCCTGGGGCTGAGCCCCCTCAGGCCCAGGCTGGTTCAACCTGTGCACCACATCGTCGAGATCGGTCTGCCCAGGTGCGAGCTGGGTGACACGCAGGATGGGGGCATCCACCTCCAGCGCATCGATCACCGGCGCCCTGCGCAGCAAGGACTGCATCTCCAGATCCACATGGATGCGCGCCACCTGCAATTGCGGCGCGGCACCGTCCCGACCCGCCACACTCAGATCCTGCAGGGTGATCTCCAGCGACCAGGGCAGGAACTGCAAGCGACCCATGGTCACCTGGCGCCCCAGCAGGTCGCTCAATGCCTGCTGCGCACGGGCATGAACCAGCGGCGGCACCGCCAACCAGAGCGCCAGCAAAACCAGCAACAGCGCCCCGGCGGCCATCTGGAGCCTGCGCCGCCAGGCATTCCCTTGGGAAGACGACAACAAACGGACAAATGGCAAGGTCAGGGAACGCTTCATGGGGTCCGTTGGCACGGCAAGACGATGGCGCGATTGGAGCAGACTTTGGCGCTGCCTCGGCAACCGGTTGAAACAAGAAAGCCCGGAGGAGCGGCGCCATGCGCCACCCATCCGGGCTTGACGGCTGACACAACGGTCTTTGCCATCGGTTTGCGGTACGGAGGAATGTGGTCCGTACCGCGGGGGGCAAGGGATTGCCCCCAGGGGGTTGCCTTGGAAGCTCGGCACTCTGTCTGCGCTGGCACTGCATGCACTGGCAGCGGGCTTTGCTTCGTTCGGCGATGCCTTCATCGAAGAGGCAAGCACACCTTATCAAAGAACGCGCCCCAGCACAAATCAGACCGTCAATCACGGAATGCCCATCGATTGAAATTGGATGCAGCACTCCACCCCATTCAGCACACCAGCACCTGTATCGGCCCCGCTCATAGGAGAAATCGGTCCAAATCTGTGATTTTTGACAGCTTTTTAAGAATTTATATGTCTTAAATTTCAATTTGTTAGTATTGACTAGGCATTTAATGCCCTCCTAGAATCCGCCAGCTTCTGAAACATCAGTAGTAACCCGAACCGCTGCCGACATCGGCAAAGTCAGTTCCAGGGCCCTTCCCCATATCCATGGCCCGGACTTGATGGCGTACCAATCCAGGCGAAACCTTGTGCCCATGAATGGCCTCTGGCCACCACAGCATGGCGTTCGCACCAGAAAGGAAAGCTATGACAGCGACAAACAACTTGGTCTCCGGGCTTCGTTCCTTGGCTGCCACCCTGGCACAGGGGTTTCTGCACATCACCCACAGCGGCTTTGCTCTTCTGGGCGTGGCCGTCGCCATCATCGCGATCACCTTGACCGCCCGGCCCGATTTGCGCCAGGCCGGCGAGGCGCAGTTGATGGACTGGTTGCAGGCCCGCCAAGAATCATTGGTCGTTCCGGCAGATGACTTGCAGGAACCCAGCGAACGAACCCTGGCCGTCAACCCCAAGGAGCTGCCCCAGGAGCAGGCCCGTGTGGCCTACTGGCTCAGCAAAAAATACCGCGTGGCGCCGGAGCCCTTGGGCTTGCTGGTGGCCGAGGCCTACGAGATTGGCACCCGTGCCAAGCTCGACCCGACGCTGATCCTGGCCGTGATGGCCATTGAGTCACGTTTCAACCCATTCGCCCAGAGCCCCGTCGGCGCCCAAGGACTGATGCAGGTGATGACGCGCGTGCACACCGACAAATACGAAGCCCTGGGCGGTCACCTGGCCGCCTTCGATCCGGTGACGAATCTGCGTGTGGGCGTGAAGGTATTGCAGGACTGCATCACGCGTGCCGGATCGGTCCAGGGTGGGCTGGCCTATTACGTCGGAGCCACCGACCCCCAGAACGATGGCGGCTACGCCGAAAAGGTCCTGGCCGAACACTACCGCCTGCGCCAGGTCGCATCCACGGGCCGGGCCGTGCCGCCCACACAAGCCGTGGCACCGCCCACACTGGCCACCCAGGCCCCTGCCAAGACGGCCCCGGCTGCAGCATCCCCAGCACCAGGCGCCAGCAGTCTGGGCGAGAAAGTGGCCTTGCTGTCTGCCACGGATCTGTAAGAACCTGTTTGCGATCTTTTGGGCGGCCCAACAGCGCTCCGGTTACACTCGCAAGGTACGCAACTGGCGATAGGCGCAGACCCCCACCGGGCCTGCCGCTGACGTGGAAAACTGCAGGGGCAACCTCCTGTGAACCACCGGGGAGCGTACCGCGCGGCCAGCGACCGCTGTTGCGCGTTCCGCCGTTCGCCTGGGCAGCCCTTGTTTCAAGGGACACAAGTTCATAGGACTGCCAACACCATGTACGACCGCAACATCCTCGTCGAACAAACCGACCCCGAACTCTTTGCCGCCATCCAGGCCGAAAACAAGCGCCAGGAAGAGCACATCGAACTCATCGCCAGCGAAAACTACGCCTCGCCTGCCGTCATGTGGGCCCAGGGCACGCAGCTGACCAACAAGTACGCCGAGGGCTACCCCGGCAAGCGCTACTACGGCGGCTGCGAGTATGTCGATGTGGCCGAGCAACTGGCCATCGACCGCGTGAAGAAGATCTTCGGTGCCGACGCCGCCAACGTGCAACCGCATTGCGGCGCCTCCGCCAATGAGGCCGTGTTCCTGGCCTTCCTCAAGCCCGGCGATACGATCATGGGCATGAGCCTGGCCGAAGGCGGCCACCTCACGCACGGCATGCCGCTGAACATGTCGGGCAAGTGGTTCAACGTGGTCTCCTACGGCCTCAACGCCAAGGAAGAAATCGACTACGACGCGATGGAAGCCAAGGCGCGTGAGCACAAGCCCAAGCTGATCGTGGCCGGTGCCTCGGCCTACAGCCTGCACATCGATTTCGAGCGCTTTGCCAAGGTCGCCAAGGAAATCGGCGCCATCTTCATGGTGGACATGGCCCACTACGCCGGTCTGATCGCCGCCGGTGTGTACCCCAACCCCGTGCCCCACGCCGACGTGGTGACCTCCACCACGCACAAGAGCCTGCGCGGCCCGCGCGGCGGCATCATCCTGATGAAGGCCGAGCACGAGAAGGCCATCAACAGCGCCATCTTCCCCGGCCTGCAAGGCGGCCCGCTGATGCACGTGATCGCGGCCAAGGCCGTGGCCTTCAAGGAAGCGCTCACGCCCGAGTTCAAGGCCTACCAGGAACAGGTCGTGAAGAACGCCAAGGTCGTGGCCGAGACGCTGACCCAGCGCGGCCTGCGCATCGTCAGCGGCGGCACGCAAAGCCACGTCATGCTGGTGGACCTGCGCGCCAAGGGCATCACGGGCAAGGAAGCCGAGGCCGTGCTGGGCGCCGCCCACATGACCATCAACAAGAACGCCATCCCCAACGACCCGGAAAAGCCGATGGTGACCAGCGGCGTGCGCATCGGCACCCCCGCCATGACCACGCGTGGCTTCAAGGAAGAAGAAGCCCGCGCCACGGCCCACCTGATTGCCGATGTGCTGGACAACCCGCGCGACGAAGCCAACATCGCCGCCGTGCGCGCCAAGGTCAACGCGCTGACCAGCCGCTTCCCGGTCTACCGCTGATTCGGCCGCGCGCGCCTGCACGCCCATGAAGTGCCCGTTCTGCAGCCACCACGAGACACAGGTCGTCGAGACCCGGGTGTCCGAGGACGGGGATTTCATCCGGCGCAGGCGCCGCTGCGCCACCTGCGAAAAGCGCTTTACCACCTACGAGCGGCCCGAGGTCAGCTTCCCCAGCGTGGTCAAGAAGGACGGTCGACGCACCGAATACGCACGCCCCAAGCTCATGGGCTCGTTCAGCATTGCGCTGCGCAAGCGCCCGGTGAGCACAGCACAGGTGGACTCGGCCATCGAGCGCATCGAGGAGCAACTCCTCAACCTCGGCCAGCGCGAAGTGCCCTCCAGCCGGATCGGCGAGTTGGTCATGCGCGAACTCAAGAAGCTCGACAAGGTGGCCTACATCCGCTACGCCAGTGTGTACCGCAGCTTCGAGGACATCGACGAATTCAAGACCCTGGTGGACGAAGTGCGCCAGTGATCCCGTGGCGGCAGGCACGCCCGTGCTCCTTTCATCATTTGCTACTATTTTTATAGCTACTCGCGCTTGATGGACGGGCGTTACAAGCATTTTTTATCAAAATGCTGTCGCGTACAGCACGGCGCCTCTGGCCCCGCCCCGGCACAATGGCACTGCCGTGAGAACCCGCCATCTGTTGCAGCTTGTGCTGCTATCCGCCCTGTGGGGCGCTTCCTTTCTGTTCATTCGCATCGCCAGCCCGGCGCTGGGGCCCCATGTGGCTGCGGCGCTGCGCATCGGGCTGGCCACGCTCACCCTGGTGGCCATCATGCGCGCCACACGCGAGCCCTGGCCCTGGCGCCACTGGCGTGAACTGGCAGGCCTGGGCACGCTGACCGTCGCCCTGCCCTTCCTGCTTTACGCCTATGCCGCCCTGCACCTGCCCGCGGGCTACAGCGCGCTGCTCAACACCATGGTGGTGCCCTTTGGCGTGCTGGCCTCGGCCTGGATGAAGGAGGACACGCTCTCGCTGCGCAAGTGGCTGGGCTGCGCGTGCGGTTTTGCCGGCGTGGCCTTGATCGTGCGGCTGGGGCCGGTGGAGCCCTCGCCCACGCTGCTGCTGGCGGCGCTGGCCTGCATGTCCGCAGCCGCCTGCTACGGCGTGTGCACCCCCTGGATGAAGCGCGCCACCCAGCGTATCAGCCCGCTGGCCATTGCGGCAGGCATCCACGCCGCCGCGCTGGTGCTGCTGGTGCCGGGCGCCGTGTGGGACTGGCCGCAGGCCCGGTTCACCCTGCCTGCCCTGCTGGCCGTGGCGGTGATGGGGGTGGTGACCTCCGGCCTGGCCTACTGGCTCAATTTGCGCGTGCTGAGCCAGATCTCGCCCGTAGCGGCGATGAGTTCGGCATTCATGATCCCGCTGTTCGGCGTGGCCTGGGGCAGCCTCTTCCTGGACGAGGCCCTGGGCCCAGGCATGCTGTGGGGCGGCGCGCTGGTGCTGCTGGCCACCACGCTGGTGACCGGCTTCAACCCGCTGCGCCTGCTGGCGTTCCTGCGTCCGCGCTGACCGCGCCGTCCTGCCGTCGTCAGGGGCGCGCGGCGGGAATGGGCGGCACCGCCTGCACCACGTCACCACACTGCGCACGGTGGCGCAGCGCGTGGTCCATGAGCACCAGCGCCAGCAGCGCCTCGGCGATGGGCGCGGCGCGGATGCCCACGCAGGGGTCGTGGCGGCCCTTGGTGACCACCTCGGTACTCTGGCCGTGGATGTCGATGGACTCGCGCGGGCTCAGGATGGAACTGGTGGGCTTGATGGCAATGCTCACCTCAATGTCCTGCCCGGTGCTGATGCCGCCGAGCACACCACCCGCGTTGTTGTTGGCAAAGCCCTCAGGCGTGAGCGCATCGCCGTGCGTGGTGCCGCGCTGGGCCACGCTGGCAAAACCCGCACCGATCTCCACGCCCTTGACGGCGTTCAGGCCCATCATGGCGTAAGCAATATCAGCATCGAGCTTGTCGAACAGCGGCTCGCCCAGGCCCACGGGCACACCCGTGGCCTGCACGCGGATGCGCGCGCCACAGGAGTCGTGCGCCTTGCGCAGCTGGTCCATGTAGTCCTCGTAGCGCTGCACATCGGCCACAGGGGCAAAGAAAGGGTTGTGCGGCACATGCTCCCAGCTCTCGAACGGGATGACCAGCTCGCCCAACTGCGTCATGCAGGCGCGAAACTGCGTGCCAAACTTTTCAGCCAGCCACTTCTTGGCCACGGCGCCGGCCGCGACGGTGGGCGCCGTCAGGCGCGCCGACGAGCGCCCGCCGCCGCGCGGGTCGCGCAGGCCGTACTTGTGCCAGTAGGTGTAATCGGCATGGCCGGGGCGGAAGGTGCGCAGGATGTCGCCGTAGTCCTTGCTGCGCTGGTCGGTATTGCGGATCAAGAGCCCGATCGGCGTGCCGGTGGTGCGGCCCTCGTACACACCCGAGAGGATCTCCACGGCGTCGGGCTCGTTGCGTTGCGTGACATGGCGGCTGGTGCCGGGGCGGCGGCGGTCTAGGTCAAACTGAATATCGGCCTCGGACAGCAGCATGCCGGGCGGGCAGCCATCGATCACGCAGCCAATGGCCGGGCCGTGGGATTCACCAAAGTTGGTGACGCAGAAAAGGGTGCCGAAGGTGTTGCCGCTCATGGCACCGGATTATCCCAGACGGCCACCCACTGCAATGGGAAAGAGCCACCGACGCTTGCATCGGGCGCGACTCTTGGCCAGAGCCACCGCGCAAGGGCCGCCCCGCCGCGCTGGTGGCGTCCCCCTTCCCGCATGGCGCAGCAATGCGAGAGAAGGGGGAAGGCGCCGAAGGCGACTCAGGGGGTTGTCTTCTCTTCCGGCCAATCGCGGATATAGGCCTTGAGCATCTTGTTCTCGAAGTTCTGGCTGTCCACCACGGCCTTGGCCACGTCGTAGAAGCTGATCACGCCCATGAGCATGCGCTTGTCCATCACCGGCATGTAGCGCGCGTGGCGGTCCAGCATCATGCGGCGCACCTCGTCCATGTCGGTTTCCATGGTGCAGGTGAGCGGGTGGTCGTCCATGGCAGAGCGCACAAGCATGGTGCCCACGCTGCCGTTGTGCTTGACCAGGGCCTGTATCACCTCGCGAAAGGTCAGCATGCCCACCAGATCGCCCAACTCCATGACCACGAGCGAGCCGATGTCCTTCTCGGCCATGGCCTCGGCGGCACGTGCCAGGGGTTCATCGGGGTGAACGGTAAAAAGGGTGTTGCCCTTGACGCGCAGAATGTCGCTGACTTTCATGGGGTGCTGCCTTCGTGAAGGGCGCCGCGTCACGCGGGCGCCAGAATCGCGGTACGTTGAGTGGTCAAATATAGCCCACAAATGCGCAGCCATCAGTAGGGCGTGTCATCATCCAATTGCCCCACGCCCTGGCTGCCCAGCCCTTTTCTGGAGACAAGTCCATGCCTGGTTACGCCGATCCCGGCTTTGATACCCTGGCCCTGCACGCAGGCGCCACCCCCGACCCCGCCACGGGCGCGCGCGCCGTGCCCATCCACCTGACGACCTCGTTCGTGTTCGATTCGAGCGACCACGCGGCTGCTCTGTTCAACATGGAGCGCGGCGGGCACGTCTATTCGCGCATCAGCAACCCCACCAACGCCGTGTTCGAGCAGCGCATGGCCGCGCTCGAAGGCGGCGCGGGCGCCATTGCGGTGGCCAGCGGCCAGGCAGCGCTGCACCTGGCCATCTGCACGCTGATGGGCGCGGGCTCGCACATCGTGGCCAGCACCGCGCTCTATGGCGGCTCGCAGAACCTGCTGCACTACACGCTGCGCCGCTTCGGCATCGAAACCACCTTTGTCAAGCCTGGCGACATCGACGCCTGGCGCGCCGCCATCCGGCCCAATACCAAGCTGTTCTTCGGCGAGACCGTGGGCAACCCCGGCCTGGACGTGCTCGACATCCCCACCGTCAGCGCCATCGCACACGAGCACGGCATTCCGCTGCTGGTGGATTCGACCTTCACCACGCCCTGGCTGATGAAGCCCTTCGAGCACGGCGCGGACCTGGTGTACCACTCGGCCACCAAGTTCCTCAGCGGCCACGGCACGGTGATCGGCGGCGTGGTGGTGGACAGCGGCCAGTTCGACTGGGAGGGCTCGGGGCGCTTTGCCGAGATGACGCAGCCCTACGACGGCTTTCACGGCATGGTGTTCAGCGAGGAATCGACCGTGGGCGCCTTCCTGCTGCGCGCGCGCCGCGAGGGCCTGCGCGATTTCGGCGCCTGCATGAGCCCGCACACCGCCTGGCTCATCCTGCAGGGCATCGAGACCCTGCCGCTGCGCATGCAGCAGCACATGCGCAACACCGAGAAGGTGGTGGAGTTCCTGGCCAGCCAGCCCTTCGTCGAGCGCGTGGGCCACCCGCTGCTCGAATCGCACCCCAGCCACCAGCTCGCACAAAAGCTGCTGCCGCGCGGCGCGGGCTCGGTGTTCAGCTTCGACCTCAAGGGCACGCGCGAACAGGGCAAGAAGTTCATCGAAACGCTCAAGATCTTCAGCCACTTGGCCAACGTGGGCGACTGCCGCAGCCTGGTGATCCACCCCGCCAGCACCACGCACTTCCGCCTGGCGGACGACGCGCTCGCCCAGGCGGGCATCACGCAGGGCACGATCCGCCTGTCCATCGGCCTGGAAGACCCGGACGACCTCATCGACGACCTCAAGCGCGCCCTCAAGGCCGCAGAAAAGGCAGGTGCATGATGCTCATCGACGTCAACGGCCATCCAACCTTCTGCTACACCGGCGGCAAGCCCTTCGACCCGGCGCAGCCCACCGTGGTGCTGATCCATGGTGTGCTCAACGACCACAGCGTCTGGGCCATGCAGAGCCGCTACCTCGCCCACCACGGCTGGAACGTGCTCGCCGTGGACCTGCCCGGCCACTGCAAGAGCGCCGGCCCGGCGCCGGCTTCTGTGGAGGAGGCGGCGGACTTCATCATCGCCCTGCTCGACGCCGTGGGCGCACCGCGCGCCGCGCTGGTGGGCCACAGCTGGGGCTCGCTGATCGCGCTGGAGGCCGCCGCGCGCCTGCAGGAGCGCGCGAGCCACCTCGTGCTGGTGGGCACGGCCTTCCCCATGAAGGTCTCGCCCGCGCTCATCGAGGCCGCGCTGAACGAGCCCGAGAAGGCACTGCGCATGGTCAACGTGTTCTCGCGCAGCACCCTGTGCGCGCCGCCCACCGCCCTGGGTCCCGGCACCTGGGTGTACGGCGCCAGCATGGCGCTGGGCCGGCGCGTGCTGCGCAGCAACCGCGAGGTGAACCTGTTCCACCGCGGCTTCGTGGCCTGCGACAGCTATGCGGGCGGCGAGGCGGCCATCGCGCGCATCACCTGCCCCGTGCTGTTCGCCCTGGGCGCGCAGGACCAGATGACGACACCCAAGGCCGCGCAGGGCCTGATCGCCAAGGCGCGTGAATCCGGCAAGCAGGTGCAGGTGGTCCACCTCCCGGTCGGTCACCACCAGATGACCGAGACGCCGGAAGAAACGCTGTTCGCCCTCCGGGACTTCCTGGCGCGCTGAATGCTATCGAATAGATAGCTACTAGCGCTTACTGGTATTGCGTCAAGGCCGTTTTTCGCTCTCAATACTGGCCAACGCATCGCCGAGCAGCAGCCCATCGAGCCCCGCCCGGCCCCACACCCCCTCCAGGCTGGGCGTGCGCTCCAGCAGCAGGCGCTGCACCAGCGGCGCCAGGGGGGTGGTTTGCGGGTCGGCCAGCAGCACGTAGCGCGATTCGGCCTGGCGCGGCGTGACCCCGTCCTCCTCCTGCAAGCGCCCCACCCAGTCCAGGGCCAGCAGGGCATCGAGCGCGGGTTCGAGCTGCAGCGCATCCACGCGCAGCCGCTGCGCCAGCGCATCAGCCCGCAGGCCCCGCGCCGGGGTGTGGCGGGCCACGTCGAGCTGCTGCAGCACCTCCACCGCCAGCTCGAAGTTCCAGCCCTGGTGGCCCGAGCGCCGCGCCACGCCCGCCAGCAGGCTGGGTAGGTAGGCGGCCACCACGGCCCCCAGCAGCACGATGACCCAGGCCACGTACATCCACACCAGCAGGATCGGCAGCGTGGCGAAGGTGCCGTAGACCGCCGAATAGGTGGGCACCTTGGCCACGTACAGCGCCAGCCCTTTCTTGGCCAGCTCCATGCACACCGCCACGAAGAAACCGCCCGCCCAGGCGTGGCGCCAGTTCACCTGGGTGTTGGGCACATAGTGGTAAAGGCCCGCCATGCCTGCCGCCAGCACGAAGAACTCGATCGAATCGAGCAGCAGCCGCAGGCCGCCCGGAAGCTGCCCCACCAGCCCGCGCGAGGCCGAGAGCGCATACGAGGTCAGCGCCAGGCTGGCGCCCAGCAGCAGCGGCCCCAGCGTGATGGCGGCCCAGTAGATCAGCACGCGCTGGCCCAGCGGCCGCAGCCGGCGCACGCGCCAGATGTTGTTGAGCGTGCGGTCGATGGTGAGGATCAGCGCCAGCGCGGTGGCCAGCAGCACGGAAAAGCCCAGCAGCCCGAGCCGGTTGGCCTTGGACGCGAACTGCGTGAGGTAGCCCAACACCTGGCGCGCGATGTTGTCGGGCACCAGGCTCTCGACCAGCCAGCGCTGCAGCACATCCTGCAGCTTGGCGAACATGGGGAAGGCCGTGAACACGGCCAGCGCCACCGCAACGAAGGGCACCAGCGCCAGGACGGTGGTGAAGGTCAGGCTGCTGGCCGTCAGGCCCAGGCGGTCTTCACGGAAGCGCTCGCGCAGGGTGTGGGCCGTGGTGGCCCAGGGAAAGTGCGAAAGCTCTTCGGGCAGGGCCTGCAGGCGCTGCACCACGGACTGTAGGGAAAAGGGCATGGCCGCTATGATGCCATCCGCCATGCACCCGTCCGACGCCCCTGCCCTGCCCTTGCCCCTGGATCACACCCGCTGGGTGGACGCCACCCGCCGCACCGCCGTGGCCGCCCTGCTGGCCCTGATTGCGCTGTGCCTGGCCTGGGAACTGGTGCTGGCACCGCTGCGGCCGGGCGGTTCGTGGCTGGCGCTCAAAGCCTTGCCGCTGTGCATTCCGCTGGCGGGCATTCTGCGCAACCGCATGTACACCTACCGCTGGGTCAGCCTGATGGTGTGGCTGTACTTCACCGAGGCCGTGGTGCGCGGCTGGAGCGACCCTGCCCCGAGCAACTGGCTGGCGCTGGCCGAACTGCTGCTGTGCCTGATCCTGTTTGCCGCCTGCGCCGCCCATGTGCGGCTGCGGCTGCGGTATGCCCCATCCGCAGCGACCGCCCCTTCCTGATTGATTGCAAAGCGCCTGCGCAGCCGCGCGGACGGAGTGGAACCATGCCTGACCTGATTGAACAACTGCGCCAGATCGTCGGCGCCCCCCATGTACTGACCGAGGGCGACCTCAGCGCCTGGGAGCAGGACTGGCGCCGCCGCGTGCACGGCAAGGCCCTGGCCGTGGTGCGCCCGGCCAGCACGCAGGAGGTGGCCGCCGTGGTCAAGGCCTGCGCCGCCGCGGGCGCGCCCATGGTGCCGCAGGGCGGCAACACCGGCCTGTCGGTCGGCTCCACGCCCGACACCTCGGGCCGCGAGGTGGTGCTGAGCCTCACGCGCATGAACGCCGTGCGCGCGCTCGATACCGACAACCTCACCCTCACCGTCGAGGCCGGCTGCATCCTGCAGAACGTGCAGGAAGCCGCCGAGAAAGCCGGATTGCTATTCCCGCTCTCGCTCGCGGCCGAGGGCAGCTGCACCATCGGCGGCAACCTGGGCACCAACGCCGGCGGCACGCAGGTGGTGCGCTACGGCAACACGCGCGACCTGTGCCTGGGCCTGGAAGTCGTCACGCCCCAGGGCGAGGTGTGGGACGGCCTGCGCGGCCTGCGCAAGGACAACACAGGCTACGACCTGCGCGACCTGTTCATCGGCAGCGAGGGCACGCTGGGCGTCATCACCGCCGCCACGCTCAAGCTCTACCCGCGCCCGGCCGCACAGCTCACCGCCTGGGCAGCCGTGTCGTCGATGGAGCAGGCCGTGCGCCTGCTGGCCCTGGCGCACCAGCACCTGGGCGCCGGGCTCACCGGCTTCGAGGTGATGGGGCGCTTCGCGCTGCAACTGGTGGACAAGCACATGCCGCAACTGCGCGTGCCCTTCATCGACCAGGACGGCGTGCCCTACGCCGTGCTGCTGGAGAACTCCGACAGCGAATCCGAGGACCACGCGCGCGCGCGCTTCGAGGCGCTGCTGGAGACCGCCTTCGAGGCCGGCTGCGTGCAGGACGCCGTGGTGGCCGAGAACATCGCCCAGGCGCAGCAGCTCTGGCATATCCGCGAGAGCATTCCGCTGGCCCAGGCCGAGGAGGGGCTGAACATCAAGCACGATATTTCCGTGCCCATCTCGCGCATCCCGGCCTTCGTGGCGCATACCGACGCCCTGCTCGCGCGCGAGATTCCCGGCGTGCGCCTGGTCAACTTCGGCCACCTGGGCGACGGCAACCTGCACTACAACGTGCAGGCCCCCGAGGGCGGCGACGCCAAGGCCTTCCTGCGCGAGCAGGAGGACCGGGTGAACCACCTCGTCTACGAGGCAGTGGCGGAACATGGCGGCTCGTTCTCGGCCGAGCACGGCGTGGGCGCGCTCAAGACCGACAAGCTCGCACGCTACCAGTCGCCCGTGGCCCTCTCCATGATGCGCGCCATCAAACAGGCGCTGGACCCGCAAAACCTCATGAATCCGGGGCGGGTGCTGGCGATGCCAGAAAACTCCTGATTTGGTAGCTGCTGGCGCTTTATCCACAAGCGCAGAAGCCACTTTTGATTCAAAATTCCTGACCATGACTAACGCTGCCAACCGCCCCATCCGCTCGCAGTACGAAGACTTCATGCGCCATGTGTTCTTCCACGGCGTGGCCAAGGGCGACCGCACGGGCACGGGCACGAAAAGCGTGTTCGGCCACCAGATGCGCTTCGACCTCTCGGAGGGCTTCCCGCTCGTCACCACCAAGAAGGTGCACCTCAAGAGCATCATCCTGGAACTGCTGTGGTTCCTGCGCGGCGACAGCAACGTGCGCTGGCTGCAGGAGCGCGGCGTGACCATCTGGGACGAATGGGCACGCGCGGACGGCGACCTCGGCCCCGTGTACGGCGTGCAGTGGCGCAGCTGGCCCGCGCCCACCCCTGACAACCCTCGCGGGCACATCGACCAGATCCAGCAGGTGATCGACACGCTCAAGAGCAACCCGGACTCGCGCCGCATCATCGTGAGCGCCTGGAACGTGGCCGAACTGGACCAGATGGCGCTCATGCCCTGCCACGCCTTCTTCCAGTTCTACGTGGCGCCATCGCAGGTGGCCGGTGAGCCAGGCAAGCTCAGTTGCCAGCTCTACCAGCGCAGCGCCGACATCTTCCTGGGCGTGCCCTTCAATATTGCGTCATACGCCCTGCTCACGCACATGGTGGCGCAGCAGTGCGACCTGGCGGTGGGCGACTTCATCTGGACCGGCGGCGACTGCCACATCTACAGCAACCACGCCGAGCAGGTGCAGACGCAACTGGCACGCGCGCCCTACCCCTACCCGGTGCTGAACATCAAGCGCCGCCCGGACAGCATCTTCGACTACGCATACGAAGACTTCGAGGTGCTGGACTACCAATGCCATCCGGCCATCAAGGCGCCGGTGGCGGTGTAGGCATGCCCCGGCCACCGGCACGACCCGGCACACTGGCCAAAGTGTGCTTTGTGCTGATCAGCCTGACCTTTGCCGCCTTGGGAGTGCTGGCCCTGCTGACGGAAGTGGTGCCCGAGCGCTCCACCCGCTTCGGCATGGCTCCGGCACTGTTCGGTACCGATGCACAAGGCATGGGCGTGGTCTCGCTGCTCCTCGCGGGCGTGCCGCTGCTGGCCTTGCTGCGCAACCAGCGGCAGGCCGCGCTGGCCGGCACCGTACTCGTGCTGGCCCTGCTCACGTTCATCTTCACCTGGATCTTTGGCTGACCCCCTCACCCGCGCCGACACCATGCACATCGCCCTCATCTACGCACGCGCCGCCAACGGCGTCATCGGCAAGGACGGCACCATGCCCTGGCACCTGCCGGAGGACCTGGCGCATTTCAAGCAGCTCACGCATGGTAGCCCCGTCGTCATGGGGCGCAAGACCTGGGACTCGCTCCCGCCGCGCTTCCGCCCGCTGCCCGGGCGCAGCAACATCGTCGTCACGCGCCAGGAGAATTGGAATGAAATGGGCGCGCAGCGCTCATCCAGCCTGCGCGAGGCGCTACAAATAGCAGAGCAATCGAACCCCGCCACGGTGTGGGTGATTGGCGGCGCGCAGATCTACGCCCAGGCTTTGCCGCTGGCCCAGCGCGTGGAAGTGACCGAGATCGCGCAGGACTTCGCGGGCGACGCCTTCGCCCCCGAACTCGGCCCCGAATGGCTGGAAACCGCGCGCGAGGCGCACACCAGCGCGGGCGGCCTGCCCTTCTGCTTTGTGCGCTACGAGCGGCGCTGATTCCCAACCCCGCAGCGTACAAAACCGGCGCGGCCCAGGCCAGGGCTCCCGCGCAAGGGCCGCCAGTATTCCCACGTGCGGGCGCTGGGAGCGTCCCCTTGCCCGCATTGCGCAGCAATGCGAGAGCGGGGGGAAGCCGCGCAGCGGCTCAGGGGAGTGTTTCACCTCACGCCGGGGCGCCGACGATCACGCTGGACGCCTTGAAGATCGCCGTGGCGCGTGCGCCCACCGCCAGGCCCAGGGCCTCGCTGCTGGCGTGCGTGATGATCGCTGCGATCGACACACCATCGGCCACGTCGATCACCACCTCGTCATTCACCGCGCCCGCCGCGATGCGCGACACCGTTCCATCGAGGCGGTTGCGCGCAGAAAAATGCGCGCCTTCGGCCTCGGTCACCACCACGATGGACGAGGCCTTGACCAGCGCGAACGCCTGCGCGCCCACGGCCAGGCCCAGGCCCTCGGCACTCTCGTGCGTGACGGTGGCGACGATGCGCAGGCCCGGCCGCACGGCGATCTCCACCTCGTCGTTGACGGCGCCGTGCACCACGCGGGTGACGGTGCCCGCGAAATGGTTGCGCGCGCTGGTTTTCATGCTGATGTTCCGGATCAGGAGGTAATCGTCGGCAATGCCCTGGGCCTGCTGGCCCAGCTGCGCGATGAAACGCTGGTGCTCGGCCTCGATGCGGCGGAAGTTCTCCACCAGTTGCCGGCCCCGGGGCGTGAGCCGCGTGCCGCCGCCGCCCTTGCCGCCCGCCACGCGCTCCACCAGCGGCTCGCCCGCCAGGTTGTTCATGGTGTCGATGGCGTCCCACGCGGCCTTGTAGCTCATCTTCATGGCCTTGGCGGCGTGGGTGATGGAGCCCTGCTCGCCCACCAGCGCCAGCAGCTGCACGCGGCCCGAGCCGCCCAGGCTCTCGCCGCCCACGGTCATCCAGACCGAGCCGCCGAGTTCGATGCGTTTGTCTTGTTCAGGCATGGGCAATGTCTTCCATCATGTGTCCCGCATCCATGCGCAGCACCTGTTCGCCAAACACGCGCACATCCTCGGGGTCGTGCGTGATCAACACCATGGGCACGCGCAAAGACCGTTGCAGCGCGTCCAGCTCGGCGCGCATGCTCGCGCGCAGTTCGGTGTCGAGCGCGGCAAAGGGTTCGTCGAGCAGCAGCGCACGCGGCTGCGCCACCAGCGCGCGCGCCAACGCCGTGCGCTGGCGCTGCCCGCCCGAGAGCTCGTGCGGATGCTGGTGCGCCACCTCGCGCAGGCCGAAGGCGTCGAGCCAGCGGTCCACGTCTGCGCTGGCGTGCGCGGCCGCCGGGTTGCGCCAGCCCTTGTGCGCGCCAAAGGCAATGTTCTGGCGCACATTGAGGTGCGGGAACAGCGCGTAGTCCTGGAACAGGTAGGCCACGGCGCGCTCGCGCGGCGGCCGGTGGATGCCCTGGGCGGCATCGAACAGCGTCTCGCCATCCAGCCGCACATGGCCTGCATCGGGCCGCAGCAGCCCGGCCAGCGCCTTGAGCAGCATGCTCTTGCCCGCGCCCGACGGCCCCACCACCACCACGCGCTCGCCCTGCGCGCAAAAGCGCGCCCGCAGCTCGAACGTGCGGTGGCCCGAGCGCAGGGTCTTGCGGATGTCCACGTCAAGCCGCATGGCTGCCCTTCATCGTGTTGCGACGCGCCCTGGCGCCAGCTTGCCCACGGCCAGCAGCACCGCCACGCACACCACCGAGGTGATGAGCACCAGCAGATTGGCCACATCGTCTTGCCCGGCCTGCACGGCCTCGTACACGGCGATCGACAGCGTCTGCGTCTTGCCTGGAATGCTGCCCGCCACCATCAGCGTGGCGCCAAACTCGCCCAGCGCCCGTGCAAAGCCCAGCAGCACCCCGGCCAGGATGCCGCGCCAGGCCAGCGGCAGCGTGACGCGCCAGAACACGCCCGCCTCGGAAATGCCGAGCACGCGTGCGGCGTCCTGCAACTGCGGGTCCACCGCCTCGAAGGCCGCGCGCGCAGGCTTGAACACCAGCGGAAACGCCACCACCGTGGCCGCGATCACCGCCCCGGTGAGCGTAAAGATCAGGTGGATGCCGAACGTGTCGTGCAGCCAGCCGCCCACCCAACCCTTGCGCCCCAGCAGCACCAGCAGGTAGTAGCCCAGCACCGTGGGCGGCATCACCATGGGCAGCGTAAGCAGCGTGTCGATCAGGTCGCGCCCGGGAAAGCGCCAGCGCGCCAGCGCATAGCCCACACCCGTGCCCAGCACCAGGCACAGCAGCGTGGCCCAGGTGGCCACCTGCAGCGAGAGCCAGAGAGCGGGCCAGGCGCCGTCCATGCTCAGGGCTTCAAGAAACCGTAGCGCGCCAGAATGGCCTGCCCGGCGGGCGAGCGCACATAGGCGATGAACGCCGCCGCCTCGGCAGCATTGCCGCTGGCGGCGGTGCGCGCGATGGGGTAGAGGATGGCCCGGTCCAGCGGCACGGCAAAGGCTGTCTTCACCTTGTCCTTCATCAGCGCGGCATCGGTGGCATAGACAAAGCCCGCATCCACCTCACCGCGCGCCACGTAGTCGAGCGACTGGCGCACGTTGGTCGTGTTCACCGCCTTGGCCTGCACCGCGCCCCACAGGCCTGCCGCCTCCAGCGCGTGCCTGGCGTAGCGCCCCACGGGCACGCTGGCAGGCAGCGCCAGCGCCACGCGCGCCACGCCGGGCGCGGCCAGGTCCTTCAGCGCGGCGGGCGGCGCCTTGGCGTCCACAGGCGCAATCACTACCAGAGCGTTGCGCACAAAGTCCGCCCGGTCGGCCGCGCGCACCAGGCCCTGCTGCTGCGCGGCGTCCATGGTCTCCTGGTCGGCCGAGGCGAACACATCCACCGGCGCGCCCTTGGCCATCTGCTGCAACAAGGCGCCGGAAGCACCGAAGTTCAGCAACACCTTGCTGCCGGGGTGCGCGGCTTCGTAGCCTTGGGCAATGTCCTTGAAGGCATTGGTCAGGCTGGCGGCAGCGGACACCGTGACTTCACCCGCCATGGCGGCGCTGGCAAGGCCTGCCAGAAGGCAAGCAGCAAGGCTGCGTTTGAGGAAGGAGAAGGCCATGGAAGGGGGCTCCGAGTGTTACAAGCGAGCGAAGTATAAGCTTGGTTATAACGAAAACTTCGCCCCCTAAACTGAGCCTTTGATGCACCTCAAGAATCCGCGAAGACGGGTTAAATCTGCAGGAATGCGTTGCCGGCTACTTTGCCAACCCAAGCCAAACCGCCTTCGTCATTAACCAATTTTCTAATATTCACAGATCAAGTTGCGTGTTCGCCAAAGCAATATTAGACAACCGCTCAGCACCCCTTGTTGTGAACGGCAAAAAATCACTTACATCATCAAGAATATCGAAATTTTCTGGGCACTCTGCTTCCACAGACAGCAAAAACTTCATATCAAACGGTGCATCCTGATTTATTCTATTAACCTTAACATTCACCTTAGTTGATGATGAATCAAGCAAACGAGCAATGCCAGCACAATAATAGCGAGGCACATAGCCCACAAACAACGGCATCGGCTCCGCAGTTCTGATCGCAAGCGCCCAACCATCCTTCTCGTTTTGGACATCTTTCATCAAGAACACCTTAGCCCCTGACTTCTGCAAGAATAATAGCTTCAACACTTCGGTAGGCAAATACCTTAAACCTCTTGCAAAAAAATCCAATTTTAAAATGTTATTCTCTGCTCGTGGCGGAGCAATTAGCTGATATCCATCTGTAGCGCGAATTCCACCAGTCACTGCCAAAAGCTCCATCGGACTCGCTGGAGCATTCTCAAGACCAACCCACCTTAGATAATCACGATACTCCGGGCGAGATTTCGGAATCAGCCTATTAGCAAAAAACGGGAAAAGCACTGGGGAATAATATGATTGCTCAAGAGCATTCATTCGTCCAAGACCACCAAAACCAGGGAGGCGAGCAGCCCCCTTGGTGTAGCGTAACACATACCCATCGCCTTGCTCTAAGAGCTCAGCCACAGGAATCCACTCACGTGTGAGTGAGTTTTGGGCAGCAACATACAGGTGATTCATCGTGCAGGCAGACTCAAAATACGCAATTTATTCAAGCGTAGAAGTTCAATAGTAAATAGACGGGCTGGCTCACTCATCCAATGTCCAGGAATCTTGGCTACTATGTCTTTCACCATCTCACATGTGACATGTTGCAAGCGCAACTTCCAGTACGCAGCAGCTCGGGGACTATGCATGGCAGCGTGTTCAAAAGCTTCAAGAGTGTACAGAGGCTTCGGTTTAGAAGCACTGTGTACCGGATAAAGACCACTTCGTGCCTGTTGTATAAAACTGGTGATGTGACGAGGCATGTCTTTGGTGTTTAGTCGCATTAATCGATCATCATCTGAAAGATTACGAGCCATGCTCGAACCATGATCGTAGGTGGGAGCTAAAAAAAGATTACCGTCGTTTGTCCGAAGTACACCCCAATTTTCATCATGCCTATCTTGGTTGGCAATCCAAGCGTCAAACATTAGATAGCCAACAAAAAAATCGAGCGCGGTACTCGTTTCATCGCATCGAGAAGCGTTATAAGGCGCACCAAGAAAATCGGTACTCGCGCGCAGGTATGCCAAAACCCGTCGGAGAGTATGGTTTGGATTTCCATAAACTCGCTGCCCTCCTACCGGAATATAGTTGGTCGAACCGTGCGCAAGTAGCTCATTGCCATGCACAATCCGCGCCCCACGTTCAACCATAGTGGGCGACAGAACGCCATTCCTTCCCTCATAAGTTGCCAACTCATATCGCGCATTCGGTAAACCTATGGCCTTTGCCAGCTCACAGGCGATTTTTTCAGCCCAGTTTTCGCCAGTATTCGGTCGACCCTCTTTAAACAAACTTAATCCAAAGTTGGGATCGTGGTACCAAAATTTATATTTCGTGCCTAAAGGCTCCGTTGTCGCTGCGGCGCCAGTAGTCACTTCATGGATGTTGTACACAGTTGATCACTTTGACGAATGAAACATCTAGAACACGACGGCACGCTTAGTGATTAATTTAAGTGCATCGTATCGATGCCTTACAGACTGCGTCCTTGGGTGATCTGCGAGAACGCCACCATCGATCAACTTGCCCGGGAGCCAGACTGCACATTTAGGCGTGATATCCAAGCTAGGAACAAACAGCAGCGAGATCTAGTTCAAGTTCGCATCCGCTGCACATCATGCCTTAACAGATAGACATCCCGAAGGTGCCTGCACAGCAAGCCTGCAGCATATTTCCAAACCACCCTACCCTGGCATCCCCACAACCCATCCGGCCGCACGCGCCACAGCACCGGGGCGATGCGCCAGCACAGCAGCCCGAACGCCGCCACCCAGCACAGCCCTGCCAGGCCCAGCAAGGCTGAAGCCGCGTCCGGCACAAAGGCCGCACCAGCACGCAGCACGGCCCCGGCCACGATGAGCACCGCCCCCGCGCCACCCAAGGCCTTTCGTCCGCCGGTTGACCACAGTGCGCGCGCCCGGCGATGCAGATCACAGTGCAGATCGACAGGGGCAAGCGGCGCTTGCACGATGACCATGGCCACACCCGTTGGCGATCCACCCTGCGCACATGAAAGCGATCTTTCGTTGTTGCCGTTTAAATTAAAGAATGCTTTAATTTGCAGGCACACTGTTCAAGGCCGCTTTCCATGACACGCACCACGGGCACCTACGCGATTTCCACGACGCTGGGCGAGCCTGTGCGTGCATTCGTGCCCCATTGCTTGCCTCCCTCGGACCCGAACCTGTCGCCCGAGGTATTCACCGAACTCCACCGGCAGGCCGAACTGGCGCTTGCACGTCTGGCGGGCGTGTCCGGCCTGGTGCCGTCGGTGGATTGGTTGCTGTACAGCGCCATCCGCAAAGAAGCCCTGCTCACGTCGCAGATCGAGGGCACGCAGGCCACGCTGACCGACCTGTTCGACGAAGAAGCGGGGGTCAAGGTCCGCAACACCGAGGATGTGGAAGAAGTCACCAACTACCTCCGTGCGTTCCGCTGGACTCAGGAGCAGTTGCGCGACCCCCACGGGCTGCCCATCAGCGTGCGGCTGTTGTGCGAAGCGCACCGGCGCCTGCTGGATGGGGCTCGGGGCGCTGGCAAGCAACCGGGGGAGTTGCGCCGGTCGCAAAACTGGATCGGCGGTACACGGCCCGGCAACGCGGTCTTCGTGCCACCGCCGCCGGAGCACGTTCCGGCGCTGCTGGCCGATATGGAGCGGTTCATTCACGGCACGGCGACGGATGTGCCGCCCATGGTCAAGGTGGCGCTCGTCCACGCGCAGTTTGAAACCATTCACCCGTTTTTGGATGGCAACGGGCGCATTGGCCGCCTGCTGATCGCGGCCCTGTTTGAGCATTGGGGGTTGCTGTCCGAGCCGTTGATGTATCTCAGCGGCTACCTGAAGCAACACCAGGCGGAGTACTACCGTCGCCTGTCGGCCATCCGCACGGAGGGTGATTGGGAATCTTGGGTCAGGTTCTTTCTGGAGGGTGTCGCCACTGCTGCGGGCGATGCAGAGAAAAACATCATTGCGATCGCCAGCCTTGTGGCCACAGACCGCAGGCGCCTGCTGCAATCCGCCAAAGCAGGCCCGGCAAGCTACCGGCTGTTCGAAATGCTGCCCATGATGCCGCGCTTCACCATCGAGCGCGTGCGCCAGCAACTCGATACCAGCTTCCCCACCGCCACGGCCGCGGTCAAGGTGCTGGAAGAATTGGGCGTCGTGACCGAGATGACAGGGCAAAAAAAGAACAGGAGCTACAGCTACCAGGCCTACGTTGAACTGCTCTCGCGGTGACAAGCACCCACAAGCCCGCAGCACGTTGGCCCCGGCGGCTCCTGCACAGGCCAGCCCCCTACCCCTGACACCCCCACAACCCATCCGGCCGCGCGCGCCACAGCACCGGCCCAATGCGCCAGCACAGCAGCCCGAACGCCCCCACCCAGCACAGCCCGGCCAGGCCCAGCAGGGCTGAAGCCGCCTCCGGCGCAAAGGCCGCGCTCGCACGCAGCATCGCCCCGGCCACGATGAGCCCCGCCCCCTGCCCCACCCAGGGCCGTTCGTCCGCCGGATGCCCGCAGTGCGCGCGCCCGGCGATGCAGATCACGGCGTAGATCGACAGCCCGATGGCGCCCACGGTGAGCAGGTGGCGCCCTGCGCTGGCGCCCGGCCCGCCCGCGAGCAGGGCCGTGCCGATGAGGGCGTAGCCCAGCGCCATGCAGGCATACACGGCGTAGAGCATGAGCGGCAGGCGGCGCAGCAGCGGGCGGCCTACGTGCCAGTCGCCCATCAGGTTGCACAGCGCGGCGGCGGCGGCGCAGGCGAGCCAGCCGCTGGCGCGGCCGCCCGGTTGCACGAACTCGGCCAGCGTGAACAGCGCGATGCACAGGATGGCCAGGTTGCGCCGGGGCGGGCGGGCCAGGTAGGGCTCGCGGCCCGCGCCCGTTTCGTCGATGGCGTTGTTGACGATGCGCATGGAGATGCGGCTCATGGCCACGATGATGAGCACCATCACCAGGCCCAGCAGGGCCAGCAGCCAGCGCATGGGGTAGGCACCGCGCAGTGCATCGGCATAGAAGCCTGCCACCAGCACGAACAGGCCCGCCAGCGCCCAGCCAAAGGCGTGGTGGCGCCGCCCGGCCAAGGTGCGCAGCGCGGGCCACAGCAGCGCCAGCAGGCTGCCCGCCAGGCCCAGGTGCGCCAAGGCGGCCAGCGCCAGCGCGGCGCTGCCCGCCACGCCCGAGAGCCAGAAGCCCGCGCGCCCCAGCAGCCACAGCAGCACCAGGTGGCGCGCGGTGCGCGGGCTGGGGCTCGCGGTATTGGTGAACTCGGGCACGGCGGTGAGCACGAAGCCCGCCACCGCCGCCAGGCCAAAGCCCAGCAGCAGCTCGTGCGCGTGCCACACCAGCGCGCCGCCCGCCACGGGCGGCGGCGGCAGGCCCAAGGCCAGCACGGCGCTCCACAGCGCGATGAGCAGCACGGCCGAGCCCATGGTGAGCAGGAAGAAGGGGCGCATGGCGCACATCCAGACCGGGTGCTGAAGCGACAGCAGACCGGGCGGGGTCATCGCGGGGGCGGTCATCCGCATCGCATCCTCCGCGCGGTGGGGGTGGTGGCGCCTTCGTGCGGCAGCGGCTGCAGGGGCAGCACGCGCGCCTCGGGCGGCGGCAGGGTGTCGGCGAATTCATCGGCGCCGCAGGCGCCCTCTTCCACCAACGCGTCCAGCCCGAAGGCCGTGCGCACGGCGGGCACGCGCAGCAGCTCGGCAGTGTCGTGGTAGACCATGGCGTCGTCTCGCGCCAGCGCAGGCGCGGCAGGCGCATGCAGGTGCACGATGCGGCCCGGCCCGGCGGCCATGACGAGCACGGTGTCGGCCAGGCGCACGGCCTCCATGAGGTCGTGCGTGATCATCAGCACGGCCGTGCCCTTCTCGCGCTGGTGGCGCAGCAGCAGGCGGTGCAGTTGCGCCTTGAGGCCGATGTCGAGCGCGGCAAAGGGTTCGTCCATCAGCAGCAAATCGGGTTCCAGCACCAGGGCGCGCGCCAGCGCGGCGCGGCTTTGCATGCCGCCCGAGAGCTGGTGCGGGTAGGCGGCCAGGGCTTCAAAGTCCAGCCCCAGCACGGTGCCCATGGCGTGGGCGCGCTCACGCGCGGCGGCACGCGCCATGCCCTGCGCGCGCAGGCCCAGGGCGATGTTGTCGGCGGTGGTCTGCCAGGGCAGCAGGCGCGGCTGCTGGAACATCAGCGCGGGATTGGCAAAGGCGTTGTCCAGGCGGCCCTCCTGCACATCCAGCAGGCCGGCGCACAGGTGCAGCAGCGTGGTCTTGCCACAGCCCGAGGGGCCGACCAGCGCCAGCACGCGGCCGTGCGAAAGCGCCAGGCCCACGCCGCCGAGCACCTCGGTGAGCGCGTAGCTGTGGCGCACATTTTGAAGCAGCAAACTCATCGCGGCGCCTCCCGCCAGCGTTCGACTTCGCGCTTGAGCGGTTCCAAAAATCCATACTCGACCACCAGCAGGCAGCCCACCACGGCGCTGATCCAGCCCAGGGTGGTGGCGGTGTCCAGCTGCGAGCGGCTGGCGGCCAGCGCGGCGCCCACGCCGTCGGTGCTGGCGAGCAGCTCGGCCATCACGGCCACCTTCCAGGCGCTGCCCAGCGCGGTGACCCAGGCCGGGAACAGGTACGACAGCACATGCGGCCCGTACACCTCGCGCAGCGCCATGCCCAGCGGCAGGCGGTAGGCGCGCGCCATGTCGCGCAGCTGCAAATCGAGCGTGCGCGTGCCCTGCAGCGCGCTGGCAAACACCACCGGAAAGCAGGCAATGAACACGGTGAACACGGGCGTGCCGTCGCTCATGCCGAACCACAGCATGGCCAGCACCAGCCAGGCGATGGGCGGTGTGCCCAGCAGCACCGTAACCAGCGGGCGCGACAGCACCGAGGCCGTGACCGACAGGCCCGCCAGCAGCCCCAGCAGGCTGCCCACGCAGAGTGCCAGCGCCAGCCCCATGAAGGCGCGCCGCGCCGTGGCCCACAGTGCGGGCCCGGCAGCGCCCTGCTGCACCTGCGCCCCCAACGCGGCAAAGGCGGTGAGCGGGTCGGGCAGGATGAGCGGGTCGTACAGCGCGGCCACGGCCTCCCAGCTGGCCAGCAGCAGCAACAGACTGGCACCGGCGCCCCAGCCGCTCCACAGGTAGGCGGGCAGGCCCGAGAGCACGCGCCAGAGCACACGCAGCATCAGCGCCCCCCCATGCCGCCGGGGGCTGTGCCCACGTTGTTGACGGGTGCGGCGGAGGGCGCGGGGGCCGTGGCCTGGTCTGGCGCGCCGCCTTCGGGCACGTAGACCATGGAGCCGTCCTTCATGCGGTAGGCCACGCCAGCTTTCTCGCCGTCGCCCTCGCCGATCTCGCCGCTGGCCTTGTATTTTTCGATCTTCTCGCCGCGCTTCTGGATCACTTCCATGGTGGGCTTGCCCGCGTCGGTGATGACGGTGACGTCCTGCTTGGAGAAAGGGCTGAGCAGCGGGTTCTTGGCCACGGTGATGAGCAGCGCGGCGATCACCACCAAGAACACGTCGATGAGGTTGACGACCGAGAGGATGGGGTCGTCGGCTTCGGTTTCGTCGAGGAATTTCATGCTTCGCTGCCTGCTTCTGCCATGTGGCCCGCGGCCGGGGTGCGCACGCCCTGGCGCTGCAGCCACACCAGTTCCTCGGCCAGCCAGCGCCGCTGCACCGACACCACCCAGAAGGTGATGGCGGCGGCAATGAGCGACAGGATCACCGCCGCAAAGGCCACGGCCAGATTGTCCGACACCTGGCCCAGGTTGCCATCTGACAGGCCCTTGAGCGCCGGGCCCATGGGAATCATGGTGGCGATCAGCCCCAGCATGGGCGCCACGCGCGTGGCAATGCGCGGCAGCTCCAGCAGCTGGTGCGCCTTCACGTCCAGCTCGTCGGCGCTGGCACCGGGCTGGGCCTTGGCCCAGGCCAGCAGGTGGTGGCCGCGCGTGGGCTGGCCGCCCTGCCCCTGGCGGCGCTGCCACCACTGCATGGCAAACATGCCCAGCAGAAAAAAGGCATAGACGAACAGCACGGCAATCACCACCAGGGTGGGGAACAAAAAGACCTGGCTGGCCTGGTACATCAGGGATTCAAGCAAATGGCTCATGCGAAAAAACTCCGTGGAATCGTGATTTTGGAAAGGGTCAACGCGCGGCGGGCTGGGCCAGCGCCAGCAGGCGCGCGTACTGCTCGGGCGGCAGGGTCTGGCGCACCTGGGCGATGCAGCGCAGGTGGATTTCTGCGGCCTCGCGGCGCACCTGGGCCAGGCGGTCGAGCTGGGGCGCCAGGTCTTGCGCGCTGCGGCCATCGAGCGCGGCGCGGGCAATCTCCTGCTCCAGTTGCTGGGCCTGCTGCAGGCGCGGGCGCAGCGCGGGGCGCACCTGCTCGTCGGCGTAGCGCGACAGGGCCTGCTGGTGCTCGGCCGATGCGTCCAGCTTGGCCACAAACGGCATCAGGTGCGGCAGGTGGGCGGGCAGCAGCAAAGAATATTCAGGCA
This sequence comes from Simplicispira sedimenti, assembly GCF_022760965.1. Classification (NCBI taxonomy): domain Bacteria; kingdom Pseudomonadati; phylum Pseudomonadota; class Betaproteobacteria; order Burkholderiales; family Comamonadaceae; genus Simplicispira; species Simplicispira sedimenti. The sequence goes on along the minus strand of NZ_JAKVIJ010000012.1, from coordinate 21,595 downwards.
TGGCCGGTGCAGCGGGCGCCAGGGCGAGCGCGCGCTGGCGCAGTTGCTGGTACTGGGCGGCGTCCAGCGTGGTGCGGATGCGCTGGGTGGCGTCGATCTGCGCCTGCGCGGCCTCGCGCTTGAGCTGCTGCAGGCGATCCAGCCGCGCGGCCAACTGCTGCACGCTGGCGCCTGCGAGCGCGGCCTGGGCGATGTCCTGCTCGGTGGCGCGGGCCTGCTCCAGCCGGGGCTGCAATTGGTCGCGCACCTCGAAGGCCAGGGCCGCCAGGGTGCCGCGCTGCACCTCGTTCAGGGCCAGCGCCGTGGTCTGGCCCTTGAGCGCCCAGGCCAGGTGCGGCAGGTGCGCGGCGTGCACCAGCGAATACTGCGCCAGCGCAGGCTGCGTGGCCTGGGCCGCCTGGGCGGAGTAGCCCGGCTGGCCCGAAGCGAGGGCCTGGTGCGCGGCGGCCAGCGGCGGCGCGCCGGCGCAGCCTGCCAGCGCGAGCGCCAGGCCCGCACAGGCCAGTGCAACGGTCAGACGGCGAAGAGGGAATGAACTTGCTTGCGGTGCCATGGGAAACCTTGTGTGTGTGGGTGGGTGAATACGCTTACCACTTGCCTTCCAGCGCCAGCAGCCAGGTGCGCTGGCCATGGTCGCTGGTGGTCAGCGCCCAGGGCTGGCCGCCCTGGGCAGACGAAGCCGTGCGCCAGGTGCTGGTGCCCAGCAGGTTCTGCACCGACAGGCGCAGGTTGAGCGCGGGCGTGAGGCGGCGCACGAAGTGTGCATCCAGCAGGTTGCGCGATTGTGTGGTGGACTGCACCTCGCCAGGCACCTGGGTGCGCACCGCCGCCTGGTGCTGCCACTGAAAGCCCCAGGTGGATTGCCACGCAGGCAGGCTGCCCTCGTAGCCCAGCGTGAACTGGTAGCGCGGCAGCTCGCGCGGGGCGCGCTTCATGCCCAGCACCGAGTCTTGCACCTCGCCACGCGGCAGCGTGAACTGCGCGCGCACGCTGCCCTGGCGGCCGATCAGGCCCTGCAGCCAGGGCGCCTCGCCCGTGAGCTTGGCCGACAGCTCCAGCCCCCAGTGGCGCGCGTCGCCTTCGTTGAAGGGGCGCTCGACCCAGCGCCCGGCCTCCCACAATGTGCGGCGTTCGATGAAGTCCTGCGTGCGGCGCAGGTAGGTGTTGATGCCCCACACGCCGCCGGGCACATGGCGCTCCAGCCCGGCTTCGAGGTTGGCCATGCGCTCCGGGCGCAGCCAGGGGTTGCCGCCCCGGTCGGGCTCCAGCGGGGTGTTGGCCAGCGCGCTGCGCGAGGCCACGCGCGTGAGTTCGTCGAGCTTGGGGAAGCGGATGGCGCCCGACAGCGAGCTGCGCGCCACCCAGCCCGGCGCCGCCTCCCAGCGCAGGGCCAGCGACGGATCGACCGCGCCGTGGCTGCTGTCGCGCTCTTGCGCCTGGATGGCCATGCGCTCGCCGCGCAGGCCGCTGGTGAGCGTGAGCGTCTCGGCCAGTTGCCATTCGTCCTGCAGCCACAGCGTGCCCTGGCGCGCGCGGCCTGCAAAGCGGGTGTCGCTGGCATGGGCACCGCTCAGGGCCTGCCAGTCGTCGCGGCGGTGGCTGGCAGCGTCCAGGCCCACGGACAGCAGGTGCTCGCCGCCCACGGGCCGGTCGTAGCGCAGCGATGCGCTGTGTTCGCGGTCTTCGCGGCGCTCGGTTTCTTGCCATGCAACGCCCGTGCCCAGTCGATTGCGGTCGGCGTTGCGCTGGCCTTGCATGGCGGCGGCGCGGCCCGTCCACTTGCCGCCCCCAGCGCGCCATTCGGCCTCGCCACGCAGGCGGGCAATGCGGGTGCTGTTGTCTTCGCTGTCGTGGCGCTGCGTTCCGTCCGAGCGCACGGTGTGCGTGGCGCGGTCGCCCTCGTTGTAGTACAGGCTGGGCCACAGCGTGAGTTGGCCCGTGGCACCGCGCCAGGCCAGGCGCGGCGAGAGGATGAATTCGTTGATGCCGTAGCGGCCCTGCTCCACGTCCTGTTGCTGTGCGCCACCGGCCAGCGTGCGCGTGCTGCTTTGGTCCACCGGCATGGCGTGGCGGTTGAGCGTGAGCGGCAGCAGCCAGCCAAAGCCCCCTTCGCCCCCGCCGTGGCTGGCGGTGAACTGGCCGTTGGCCAGGCTGCCACGCTGGCCCACGGCCAGCTTGACGCTGGTGGCCGCGCGCGCCACCGGGCGGCGCATGACGAGGTTGACGGTGACGGGCGCGGCGCCGCCAAACTCGGCCGAGCCGCCGCGCAATATCTCCACCCGCTCCAGCTCGCCCGAGGGCATGCGGCCCACCTCGGTGAGGGCAAAGCGCGCATTGGCCGTGGGCCGCTCGCCGTTGACGAGGAACTGCACCCCGTCGCGCGACATGCCCCGGGCGCGGGCGTTCAGGCCGCCGTCGGCGCCGCGCTCGCCCGCGTCGATGCCAGGCAGCTTGCGGATCAACTCGCCCACGGTGAGGCCACCCAGGGCTTCGATCTCCTGGCGGTCGATGATGGTCTTTTGCGTGGCGGCGTTGCGCTGGTCTTCCAGTGCGCTGCTGGCCGAGCGCACGGTGACTTCACCCAACTGACGCTCAGGCGCGCGTGCCGGTGCGGGCTGCTGCGCCAGCACGGGGGCCGCGCAGGCCGCGCACACAGCGGCGGCCAGCAGGCGGGCATGGGCAGGTTTGAATTCAGACATTTGCTACTATTTTGATAGCTACTTGCGCTTATCCATCAAGCGCCAAAGGCCAATTTTGCTTGAAACGAGTAACGCCGCTGCCACCAGCCGCCGCCCAGCATGACGGCGCCCAGCACCAGCGCCACCCACAGCGCCTGCCAGGTGTGGGCGGCAGGCGCGGGAGGCTGCTCGGCCACCTGCTCCAGCCGCATGCCGCTGATGGGCGGCGGGGGCGGTGGATCGGCGGCGCTCTGCGCTGCGGCGGCTGCGGCATCGGCGGGCAGGCGGCCCAGGTTCAGGCCAAAGCCTGCCGTGCCTTGGCCTGCGCCCACAAAGCGCTCGAAGGCAGCGTTGTCGGTACGCACATCGAAGCGCTGGGCCAGGTCGCGCCAGCGGTCCTTCAGCTCGGCCACGGTGGCGGCGTCGGTTTGCCAGTAGCCCTGGCGCGCGGCTTCCAGCATGCGCTCGATGTTCTGCGCCAGCGCGTGCGGGTTGTGCGCCTCGAACCATTGCTTCAGGCCCAGCTGGTGCTTGTCGCGCACGTACACGTCCACCATCTCCTGCCACTGGTCGTCGCGCACGATCTCGCGTGCCACGGCCGTCCAGCCCCAGAAGTTGTTGGTGGCGTCCAGCACCTGCAGCGTGCCCGCATAGCCCTCCTGCATCAGGCCCTGGATGTAGCCGGGGTGGAACTGGCGCGTGGCCAGCTCCTTGGCCAAAAACTGCGCCGCGCCTTCCACGCGCCCGCTGCCCCCATTGCCGGTCGCGCGCAGGTTGCTGATGTAGAGCTGCGGCGCCTTGCCGTCGAGGTGGCGCACGGCCAGGCCGATGCCGCCCAGGTACTGGAACGGATCGTCGGTGGTGAGCATGCCGTAGGTGTTGGACGTGCGCGAAAGCACCGCGCCCTCGGTGCCGCGCAGGTGCTCGGCATACAGGTTGAGGGGCTGGCCATCCTGGCCCTTGAGGTCGCCGCCCTGCAGGCTGCCCCAGGTGGATTCATCGGCGCCGTAGGCGAACTGCATGCGCGAGAGGTAGAGCTGCGCGAGCTTGCGGTCGCCCTCCTGCTTGCCCTTCCAGGTGTCGGTGGCGAGCGTGGCGTCGTCTAGGCCGGTGCCGTACTTGCCCGATTCGGACGAGTAGATGCGTGTTTCCGCTGCCGCCTGCGCGGCCTTCTCGGGCAGGCCCTGGGCGCGCAGGCGGGCGGCGATGGCGCGGGTGTGGGCCGCCACGGGGTTGGCCTCGTCACCCGGCCCCTGGGCCTGCGCGGCCAGTTGCGCGGCCTGGGCCAGGATCTTCATGGTGTTGGGGAAGTGGTCGCGGTACAGGCCGGTGGCCGACAGCACCACGTCCACGCGCTCGCGGCCCAGTGCCTTGCGCGGCACCAGCTTCACGCCGGTAACGCGGCCACCCTCGTCCCACACGGGCTCGGTGCCCAGCAGCCACAGCGCCTGCGCTTCGAGCAAACCCTGGTGGCGCATGGTCTCCACCGACCACAGCGACACGGCGAGCTTTTTGGGCGGCTGGCCCGTCAGGCGGCGATGCTCGGCAATGAGCTGCTCGGCCGCCTCCTTGCCCGCCGCCCAGGCCTGCTGGGTGGGCACGCGCGAGGGGTCGAAGCCGTAGAGGTTGCGGCCCGTGGGGTAGGCGTCGGGGTTCTTGATGGGGTCGCCGCCATAGGACGTGGGCAGGTAGCGGCCCGCCAGCACGGTGAGCAGCGCGGGCAGCTCGTTGTCGGCACCGATGGCGGCATGCCAGGCGCGGGCCTTGTCGAGCTGTTCGCGCAGCGGCGCGGGCAACGCCTGGGTGCTCTCGCCCTGCGCCACATGGCGTTGCAGCAACTGGTAGGGCGCGGTGCCGGGCAGTTGGTCGTAATCAGCCAGCAGGGCTTCGTCGGCATCGGCGGCGGGCTTGCCCGCGTGCAGCCAGGCTGCCTCCCAGAACGGGCGGCCCAGCATCAGCAGCACGGTGGCCAGGCGGTGCTGGGCCTCGGGCGCGCGGCCCAGGGTGTGCAGGCCCAGGGGTTGGGCGGTTTCGGCCAGCTCGTGCAACTGGTTGTGCAAGGCATCGACAAAGGCGGGAAACTCGGCGCGGGCGCGCTCATTCGTCCAGCCCATGTCGAGGGCTATGCGCTCCTTGGCGGCGGCGGCCAGCAGTTCGGCCTTGATCTTGTCTTTGACCACGCCCTCGTCCTGCGCCACCCAGGCGTGCAGCAGGTCGTGCATGTGGGTGAGCGCCTGGTGCAGCCCGGCGGGCTTGAAGGGCGGCGTCTGGTGGCTGATGATGACGGCGCGGCCCCGGCGTTTGGCCTGCTGGGCCTCGCCGATGTTGTCGGCGATGTAGGGGTAGGCCACCGGCAGGTCGCCCACGGCGAGCATGCCGGGGTCAGAGACGGAAAGGCCGCGCTCCTTGCCGGGCAGCCATTCCTGGCTGCCGTGCGTGCCGAAGTGCACCAGCGCGTCGCTGGCCTGCTGCTCGCGCGCCCACAGGTAGGCGGCCAGGTAGTAGTGCGAGGGCCAGGCGTTGCTGGAGTGGTAGAGCGCCTTTTCCTTGGGCTCCCATTTCTCCCCCCTGGGCGGCTGCGGCAGCACGGCGATCTTGCCCAGCATGAGGCGCGGCACCACGAACATGGCCTGGCCGCCCTGGCGAAAGACCATGGAAGACGCCTCGGGCTCGCCCCAGCGCTCGCGCAAGGCAGTCTGCACGGCGGCGGGCTGCTGGCCCAGCCAGGCACGGTAGCGCGCCACGGGCACGGTCGCGGCCAGGCCCTCGCGCAGCAGGGGTTCGAGTTCGCCCGCGCGGTAGGCGGGGGCCAGCAGACGCTGGAGCTTGGCGATGAGTTCGGGCTCGGACGGCACCTCGGTGTCATAGCCCTGGGCGCGCAGCGCGGCCAGCGTGGTCTGCAGGCTGCGCGGCACGTTGAGGAAGGAGGCCGAGAGGTTTTTCTCGCCCGGCGGGTAGTTCCAGAAGAACACCGTCAGGCGCTTGTCGGCGTTCGCTTTGCGCTGCAGCGCCACCAGGCGCAGCGCCTTGCCCACCACGGCGTCGGCCTGGGCGGGAATGGTGGCGATGGGCGCATCGCCCGCGCCGCTGGCCGAGGCGACCTGGATATCGGTCACGCCCGCGTATTCGGCCTGCGCGATGTAGAACGGCACATCCATCAACGGCACACCCTGGGGGTTGGCCTGCCAGTGCGCGGCGTCGCCACGGCGGTAGGTCATGGCCTGCAGCACGGGGATGCCCAGGCGCTCGAACTCGGCGCGGCGCATCTCGGGCATGAGCATGATCTGGGTGTTGATGAGCACGTCGGCCAGCGCCTTGCCCTGGGGGCGCAGCATGCGGTCCAGGCTGCCCGCGTCCATCATGGGGCTGTAGAAGCTCAGCGCCACGGCGCCTGCGGCCTCGATGCGGGCGATGAGGTCGTCGATGTAATCCGCCTGCACCGAGGCGATGTACTGCTGGTGCACGGCCAGCGCCACCACGGGGCGGCGCTGCGGGTCGGTGGGGTCCACCCCCGCCCAGCGCAGGTAGGCCAGCGGGTCAGCAAACACCTGGCCGGGCGCGCGCGGGTGGTACACCGCCGTCTTGGGGAAGATCACCGGGTCGGGCACGCCCTGTGCGCTCTGGCCTTTCAAATAGGCAGCCACGGTGGCCACGAAGCCCTCGAAGTTCTGCCGCCCGCCGTTGCTGTAGTAGTTCGCAAGGCGGCGGCCCAGGGCCTCATCCACCCCACCGCCCCAGGCGGGCCGGGCGTCGTACAGCCAGGCGTGCGGGGCGCGCAGGCCCGGCAGCGCGCGGGCCAGGTGCTGGCGCACCTCGTCCTGCTGGTAGCTGTCGAAGAACACCATGTCCTGCCCCTGGAACAGGCCGGCATCGGCGTCGGCCGGGATCTTGCCCAGGTAGCGCACCTGCACGGCTATGCCGTGCGGGCGCGCGATCTCGGCCAGCAGGCGGAACTTGCCCGGCGGCACGTTGGAGGTGGCGATGAACAGCACCGAGGCCGCCTGCGCTACGCCCACGGGCCATACAGGCAGAAAGGCCAGCAGGCACAGCGCCAGCCAGCGGCGAAGAAGGGACATGGGGTTCACTGGAATTCTTTGAATGAAATAGACCTCTAGCGCTTATTCAGTAAGCGCCAATAGCTATGCTTTTAATAGCATTTAGACACGGTGTGGCGCACGCCCCGGCCATCGCTTCCCCACCAGAGAGGAGGCCGGGGGTGGTTCATCACACAGTCCTTATCGCTTCACACACTCCCCTCTTCAAAAATCCACGCGCGCCGACACGAACAGGCGGCGGGCCCGCTCGGCGTAACCGAAGCTGGCGGACTTTTCCGCCAGGTTCACGTTGCCGATGTTCTCCAGCCCGGCGCGCAACGCTAGCTTGCGCTCTCCGTCCAGCGCGATCTGCTTGCCCACGCTGGCGCTCCACAGCGCGTAGGAAGGCAGGCCCTTGCCGTCGGTCGCCGTCTGGCTGCCGATGAACTCGGCCACCAGGCGGGCGCTCCAGCCCGTGGCGTTCTTCCACTCCAGACGCGAGGTCAGGCTGCTTGAGGGCCGATCGGCCAGCTTCTTGCCCGTGGTCTTGTCGCGCGTGTTGAGCAGCGTGAGGTCGTTGCTCCAGCTCCAGGCGCGGGTGATGTCCCAGGCCACGCCCGCCTCCAGGCCCCGGATGCGCGCAGCGTTGATGTTGTCGTACTGGTAGGTACGCCGCGTACCGACAGTGCTCAGCAGGCGGTAGGTGATGAGGTCTTTCACCTCGGTGTTGAAGGCCGTCGCGCGCAGCGTCCAGCCGGGCGCGGCCTGCCAGTCGGCGCCCACCTCGAAGGAGTTGGACGACTCTGGCTTCACGTTGGCATTGCCCATGAAAGTATGCGGCCCTTCGGCGCCCACGTAGTTGGGCGAGATCTGCTTGAGCGTGGGCGCCTTGAAGGCATGGCCGAAGCCGCCCTTGACGACGAGCGCCGGGCTGGCCTCCCACACCAGGTAGGCGCGCGGGCTCAGCTCGCTTCCAAAGAGCTGGTGGTTGTCGGCGCGCAGGCCGGCGGTGAGCATGAGCGACTGGCTCAGCGGCAACTCGTCCTGCACGAACAGGGCCTTGTGCGTGGCCGAGTCGCTGCCGTTCTTCAGGCCCGCGTTGACCAGGGTTTCGTCGCGCCACTCGCCACCCACGGTGAGCTGGTGGGCGCCGAGCTTGAAGCTGGCATGGCCGTCGAGCACGTCGTCCGTCATGTTCTGCGGCCGTGTGGGCGCCACGCCGTTGCTGGCCGAGTTGGTGATGTCGATCTCGCTGCGGTAGGCGCGCACGCGGCCGCGCCACTGGTCGAAGCGCCCTTCCCAGCCCACATGGGCCTGGGTGCGGTCAATGTCGTAGCTGCTGCGGTAGGCGCCCTTGGTGGTGGAGGTGGTGTCGTAGAAGCGGCGCTCGTTGTTGCCCGTCCAGCCGGCCTCCAGGGTTTGCTGCGGCGTCAGCGCGAAGCTGGCACTCAGGCCGCCGGCCTGCGAGTGGTGGCCCTCGATTTCAGAGACGCGCGGGTCCTTGCGGTCCGCCACGGGGGCGGCGTGCGAGACCTCGCCGTTCACGCGCAGCGTGAGGCGCTCACCCACCGGCCCGGCGGCGAACACCGAGGCCTTGCCCGTGGGCTCGCCCTCGCTCGCACTGGTGGGGTTGCTGCCCGTGATGCCGACCGAGCCGATCCAGCGGTCCTTGGGCTGGCGCGTCACCATGTTGACCACGCCGCCCAGCGCCTCGGAGCCGTAGAGCGCGGACATGGGGCCCCGGATGACCTCGATGCGCTCGATGGCCGACATGGGGAGCCAGCCGTATTGGTAGTCGGAGTGGCCCACCACGTCGTCGGACGCGCTGATGCGCCGCCCGTCGATCAGCGTGAGCGTGTGCTTGCCTTCCAGGCCGCGCAGCGCCAGCGTCTTGCGCCCGCCCACCTGGCGCGGCGAGAGCGTGAGGCCGGGCGCGCCGCGCACGGCGTCGAGCAGATCGGTGGCGTTGCGCGCCTCCAGCTCCTCGCGGCCGATCACGGTGACGCTGGCGGGCGCGGTGCGCGCGTCCTGCTCGGCCAGGGTGGCGGTGACGGTGACGGCGGGCAGCGCCGTGGCGGAGTCCTGTGCCAGCAGCTCGGGCGCCGTGGCGGACTGGGCCCGCGCCTGCGCGCCCGCCAGCAGCAACAGCGCGGCCAGGGCCACGGGGCGGCGCGCCAGGGCGCTGCGGGAGAGGGAGCGGGAAACGTCAAGAACCATGGTGAAAAACTCCTGAGTCGAAAAAACCAGTGAAGACCCAGGTGGCGGCGGCTGCCGGGGATGCATTCGCGAAAGGGGAACAGCGGGTGGCCTCAGCCGGGCGCGTAGAACGCGGCGGGGGGCAGCTTGCCCCCGAGCAGACCGGGGTTGCGCGCCATGAGCTGGCCGAAGAAAAACTCCAGCTCCTCGCGCGCCTGCGGCAAGGGCACGGCGTCCATCTGGCTCACGGCGATGGCGTCGGCCACGGCCTCGGGGGTGAGCAGGTCGATGTGGCGGGCCATCATGCGGCCGCATTCCATGGCGTTGTCGCGGCACCAAGCCAGCGATTGCGCGTAGGCCCGCGTGACGGCGGCCAGCGCCTCGGGCCGCGCGCGCAGGGCGCCCACGGCGGCGATGCCCGCTTGCGGCAGGCGCGCGGGGCGCTGGTACAGGCGGCCCCATTCCTGCTGCATGTCGGCGCCCCGGTGCAGCTCGGGCGCGATCAGGCCCACGGGGAAGGATTGGGTCTTGCGCAGTGCCAGCGACACGCCCGGCTCGGTCAGCAGCGCGTGCGAGACGCGGCGCGTGATGAGCAACTGCATGGCCTCCATGGGCGTGGGCACGTAGCGGATGCGGAAGTCGCGCAGCGGGTCCAGCCCCTGCCTGGCCGCGAGCAGCTGCAGCACGATGTCGGGCATGTCACCCCGGAACGGCACGGAGATTTCCTCGCCCTTGAAAGCCGCCAGCGTCTTGCGCGCCGCATCGCGCGTGACGATCCACTGCGAGCCCCAGGTGGAGATGTTGAGCAGCGCCACCCCAGCCCCCCGGTTGTAGAGGTTGGCCGCCACGTTGCTGGGCATGGCCAGCACGTCGGCCTTGCCGCCCATGGCCATCATGCGCAGCTGGTCGGGGTCGCGCCAGGAAGTGAACACGGTGCGCTGCGCCACGCCCTGCAATGCGTTGGTTTCAGCCATGTGGATCAGCGGCGCCGAGACGATGGCGGGCGGCCCGGCCAGCGTGATCTGCGGCAGCGGCGCAGCCACGCCCAGCGCGGGCGCGGCGGCCAGGGGCGCGGCCAGCCAGGCCAGGGCCTGGCGGCGCGAGAGCGGGGTCTGCGGGATCAGGAAAGAATCATCGTGCATGGTCGTCGTGCTCCACGCCCATCGCGGCCCGGTGCCGGCGAGGCACGGGCCGCAAGGGCGCACCGGAAAATCGAAAATCAGAACCTGTAGGTCAAGCCTGCGGTGAGGCTGCGCCCCAGGCCGGGCAGATAGCCCGGTTGTGTGGCGGTGGCCTGGTTGCGGATGGCGTAGCTGCTGGCGTAGCGGCGGTCGGTCACGTTGTCGGCCTGCAGGTACACGGCCCAGGGGCCTTCGCGCCATTCGACCTTCAGGCCCAGCAGCGCATACGACTCCTGCTGCGTGCCCGGCGTGTTGGCGTGGTCGGTGGGCGTGCTCACCGGCACCCAGCGCAGGTTGGGGCCGAAGCGCCAGGCACCCATGCGCACCATCAATTCGGCGTTGAGCAGGTGGCGTGGCACGCCGGCGATCTGCTTGCCGGCGTACTCGCCCGCACGGAAGCGGAAGTCGCTGTAGGTCCAGCTTGCGCGGTAGTCCAGCGCGCCGGTGCCCATGCGCTGGCTGCCCGAGAGGCCCAGCTCCACGCCCTGGTGCAGCGTGCCGCCCCGGTAGTTGTAGGTGCCGACCTTGATGCCGTTGGCGTCGGTGGTGGAGATGAGTTCGTCGGCGACCACGCTGCGGTACACCGCCGCGTTCCATTGCAGGGCCTGCGCGCCCTCGCTCAGGCGGCCCTGGCCTCCGAGTTCGAGCGTGGTGGCGCGCTGCATCTTCAGGCGCACCAGTTCGGCGCTGGCGGCAGCCGGGTTGTTGGGCGCCACGGTGGCGCTAAGGATTTCCCAATAGGTGGGCGCCTCCTGGCTGCGGCTGAGGTTGGCCCACAGGCGCGTGGTGGGCGAAAGTTCCCAGTTCACGCCGAGCTTGGGCGTGGCGAAATTCCAGCTTTGGTCAAGCTGGGCCGCGCTGGTGCGGCTGGCGGCGTCGCGCGTGATCTGGCTCCACTGCAGGCCGCCCAGCACCGTCCAGCCCGGCGCCACGCGCCAGTCGGCCGCCGCCAGGGCCTGCAGGTTGCGGGCGTCCAGGTCGTAGGAGCCGAAGCGCTGCATCTGCTGGCCGTTGGCCGGGTTGGTGGCGTACAGGTCGCGCTCCATCTGGCTTTGCGCCCACGACAGCGCGGTGCGCCAGCCCACGGCCCCGGCCGCGCCATCGGGCCGGCCGCTGGCCTGCCACTGCGCGCCGGTGGTGCGGCTGTGCGTCACGGTGTGGCTGGTCTGGTTGTTGAACAGGTCGTCTGTATCCTGCCAGTACACGCCCACTTCCTGGCGCAGCGCTTCGTTGCCCCAGGTGGAGCGGTTGGCCAGGCGCAGCTGCGTGGCCTCGCGGCGCGGGTCGCGCTTGTACACGTTGAGCAGCTGGTCCTGCGGCGTCTTGCCGTCGCCCATGACGCCGCGCGGGTCGGAGCCGACGCGATCCTTGGGCACCACGCTGGGAATCTGGAAGGCCAGGTCGGTCCAGTTCAGGTAGGTGCGGTTCTGGAAACCACCGTCGCCCTGGAAGCCCACGTTGGCCTGCAAGGCATCGCGCTGCGAGGCGGAGTGGTGCCGGTAGCCGTCGTAGCGGTCGCTGCTGACGGACACGCGACCGTCGAGCTGCTCGCCCACCGCGCCCACGGCGCCCTGCAGGCCCTGGCGGCCGAAGCTGCCCACTTCGGCGCGCACGCGACCGCGCTCGTCGGCCCCCGTGAGCGAAACGAAGTCCACCTCGCCGCCCAGGGTGGTGGCGCCCGGCGTGGTGGCATTGGCGCCGCGCCGGGCGCTGATGTAGGCCGCGTTGCGCGGCTCGACCAAGCCGATGATGAAGGAGCCGTCGGCCTCGTTCAGCGGCAGGCCGTCCTGCAGCAGCAGCACGCCCCGGTTCACCGGGTTGCTCTGAATGCCCGAGCCGCGAATGCCCAGGCGCGGCTGGTCGGTGCCGCCAAAGAAGTCCTGCAGCACGATGCCGGGCTGGTAATCCAGCGCGTCGCGCAGCGTGGCCAGGCGCGCCTCTTTCTGCGGCTCGGCCAGGTTGGTGCCACCGGGCACCTGCGCCAGTTGCTCGCGCTCTTGCTCGACGGTTTTGCGTGCAGGCATCTCGGCGCTGGAGCGGCTCGATTGCACGGTGACGGAAGGCAGGCTGGCCGCATTCTGGGTCTGGGCCTGCGCAGCCAGGGCGGACATCAGCACTACACCGGCGGTGGCCCGCAGGACGAAGCCGGTGGAGTTCGGGGAGAGGATCGGTTGCATGTAAATATTGTTGGTAGTAATTCGCATTTGCAATATGATCCGAGAAACCACCTGTATCCGACAATGACTTTTGTCAACATCCAGAGCACGCCGCAGCTTGTGATCCACCGATTGGCCCTGCACCCGCTGCTGCGCGAGTTGCCGGTCGACCTTCTGCAGGGGCTGTGCGTGCGTGCCGAAATGCGCCACTACAAGGCCGGGGAAGTGATCTTTCACGAAGGCGACCCTGCCCTGCACTGGCTGCTGGTGGAGCGCGGTCATGTGGAGCTGGTGCGCTTTGGCTGCGACGGCAACGAGCGCGTGTACCACCGCTTTGGCGCAGGCCAATGCGTGGCCGAGGTGGCCATGTTCATGGCGCATGGCCGCTATCCCATGCAGGCCCGGGCCGTGGGTGGCACCACAGTGTGGCGCATGGAGCGGCAGATACTGCAGCAGGCCTGCGCCAGCCACCCTGCCCTGGCGCTGCGCCTGCTCGAGGATTTCAGCCGCAGGCTGTACCACTACATCAACGAGGTGGAGTGGCTGACCGTGAGCAGCGCCCCCCAGCGGCTGGCCGCCTACCTGCTGCGTTTGGCCGAACAGCAGGGGCTGCGCCTGGAGCTGCCCGCCAGCCAGCGCCAACTGGCCGCCCACCTGGGCATCCGCCCCGAAACCCTGAGCCGCCTGCTGGCGCAGTGGCAGGCGCGTGAATGGCTCAGTGGCGAGCGGCGCCATTGGACGCTGCTGGACACCACCCCACTGCGCCGCCTGGCCGGGGCGCTGGTGCGCACGTTCTGAAAATGCCGCGCGCAAGCGCTACCATCGGGCGCTTTCCACTGCCCGAGCCTGCCATGCAAATTGCCACCTGGAACGTCAACTCCCTGAGCGTACGCCTGCCCCAGGTGCTGGACTGGCTGGCCGCGCACCCGGTGGATGTGCTGTGCCTGCAGGAGCTCAAGCTCACCGAAGACAAATTCCCCTTCATGGAGCTGCACGCAGCCGGCTACGAGGCCGTGGCGTTCGGGCAGAAGACTTACAACGGCGTGGCGATTCTGACGCGCACAGCGCCCACAGCTGTGGTGCGCAACATTCCCGGCTTTGAGGATGAACAGGCACGCGTGATCGCGGCCACGGTGGAAACGCCCCAAGGCCCACTGCGCGTGCTCAACGGCTATTTCGTCAACGGCCAGGCGCCGGGCACGGACAAGTTCGCCTACAAGCTGCGCTGGCTGCAGGCCCTGCACGACTGGGTGGCCAGTGAATTGGCGGCGCATCCGCGCCTGGTGCTGCTGGGCGACTTCAACGTGGCGCCCGAAGACCGCGACTCTTACGACCCCGTGGGCCTGGCGGGCACCATCCACCACACGCCCGAAGAGCGTGGGCACTTCCAGGCGCTGCTGGCCTTGGGCCTGGTGGATGCGTTCCGCCTGTTCGATCAGCCCGACAAGAGCTTTTCGTGGTGGGACTACCGCATGCTGGGTTTCCAGAAGAACCGGGGGCTGCGCATCGACCACATGCTGGTGAGCCCGGCGCTGCGCCCCGCCGTGGCGGCCTGCACCATCGACCGCGCTCCGCGCAAGAACCCCCAACCCAGCGACCACGCGCCGGTGGTGCTGGAATTGACACTTTAATTTGCTATTATTTTTATAGCTATTGGCGCTTGTAAATCAAGCGCTGTAGCCGTTTTTTGCTTCATCCACACCGTCCAGGCCCAGCTCCTGGATCTTGCGGGTGATGGTGTTGCGGCCAATGCCCAGGCGCTGGGCGGCCTCCATGCGGCGACCGTGGGTGGCCGCCAGCGCGGTGCGAATCAGGCGTGACTCGAAGCGGTGCGCCAGCACATCCCAAATATCGTTCTGGCCCGCGGCCAGCAGGCCCTGGGCTTCGCGCTCCAGGGCTTGCTCCCAGGCGGTGGCATCTGCCCCATCGACCAGCGGGTGCGCAGCAAGCGGCGACGGACTGCCCGGCGGCAACGCGACGGGTCGGTGCGCCACGGCTGAAACGCCTGCCACGGGCACGGGTGCCGCCACGGCAGGCAGGGGTTCTGCCGCCGGCTCCGCCAACGGCGATGTGGCCAGCAGCGGATCGGTGGTGGCGCTGGGGGCCTCCAGCACCTCGGGCGGCAGGTCCTGCACCGAAATGGTTTGTGCGGGCGCCATGACCGTGAGCCAGTGGCAGATGTTTTCCAACTGGCGCACGTTGCCCGGAAAGCCGAACTGCCCCAGGCGCGCCAAAGCAGCGTCAGAAATGCGCTTGGGCTCCACCCCCAGCTGGCGCGCGCTTTGCTGCAGGAAATGGCGCGTGAGCATGGGCACGTCCTCGCGCCGCTCACGCAGCGCCGGCAGGCGCAGACGGATGACGTTGAGGCGGTGGAACAAGTCTTCGCGAAACACACCGTCCTTGACGCGCTGCTCCAGGTTCTGGTGCGTGGCAGCAATCACGCGCACATGGGCCTTGACGGCGGCATGGCCGCCGACGCGGTAGAACTGGCCGTCCGACAGCACGCGCAGCAGGCGCGTCTGCAGGTCGAAAGGCATGTCGCCGATCTCGTCGAGGAACAGCGTGCCGCCCTCGGCCTGCTCGAAGCGCCCACGCCGCTGCGTCTGCGCGCCGGTGAAGGCGCCGCGCTCGTGGCCGAAGAGTTCGGATTCGAGCAGATCTTTAGGGATGGCGGCCGTGTTGATGGCCACGAAGGGGCCACCCGCCACGGGCGAATGCTTGTGCAGCGCGCGCGCCACCAGCTCCTTGCCCGAGCCCGATTCGCCGGTGATCAGCACGGTGACCTGGCTCTGGCTCAGGCGCCCAATGGCACGGAACACGTCCTGCATGGCCGGTGCCTGGCCCAGCATTTCCGGGGCCACCTCGTGCGCGTCCTGGGCCACTGATTCGCGCTCGCTTTCCTGCACGGCGCGGCGGATCAGCTCCACTGCCTTGGGCAGGTCAAAGGGCTTGGGCAGATATTCAAAAGCGCCGCGCTGGAAGGCCGATACCGCACTGTCCAGGTCGGAGAACGCCGTCATGATGATGACGGGCAGCCCCGGTTGCAGGGCATGCACCTTTTCCAGCAGTTGCAGACCATTGCCGCCGGGCATGCGGATGTCGCTGACCAGCACCTGCGGCGCGCTGTGCTGCACATCGCCGCCCTGCAGGGCTTCGAGCGCATCGAGCACCTCGCGCGGGTGCGTGAAGCTGCGCGTGGGCAGGTTCTCGCGCGCCAGGGCCTTCTCGAGCACGAAGCGGATCGAGGGGTCGTCATCTACTATCCAGATCGGCTTCATGGGCTTGGGTGCTTCCACAGGTTGGTGCAGCGGGTCGTAGGTTCCTCAGGGCAAGGGAATCAGGATGCGGAAATCGGTGCGACCGGGTCTGCTTTCGCATTCGATCATGCCGTGGTGACGCTGCACAAAGGTTTGCGCCAACGTCAGCCCCAGCCCCGAACCGCCGTCCCGGCCCGACACCAGGGGATAGAAGATCCGATCCCGTATGGCGTCGGGCACGCCTGGCCCGTTGTCGATGACATGCAATTCCAGTGCCAGCCTGTAGCGCTGGCGCCCAAAAGTCACCTGCCGGGCCACGCGGGTGCGCAGGGTGATGCAGGCATCCCCGGCGGCAATGCGTTCGGCCAGGGCCTGGGCTGCGTTCTGCACGATATTGAGCAAGGCCTGGATCAGCTGGGCGCGGTCGCCCCGGAATTCAGGGATGGAGGTGTCGTAGTCGCGCACCACGCGCAGGCCCTGGGGGTGCTCCACCAGGATCAGCGAACGCACCCGCTCGCAGACCTCGTGGATGTTGACGTCGCCCACCTGGTGCGGGTGGCGGTGCGGCGCCAGCAAGCGGTCCACCAGTGCCTGCAGGCGGTCGGCCTCGTGGACGATGACTTCGGTGTACTCGGTCAGCTCGGGGTTTTGCAACTCCATTTCCAGAAGCTGCGCTGCGCCACGGATGCCGCCCAGGGGGTTCTTGATCTCGTGGGCCAGGTTGCGGATCAGCTCCTTGTGCGCCTGCGCTTGCTCCAGCAGGCGGTCTTCGCGGTCCTGTCGCGCCTGCTGCTCCAGCGGCCACAGCTCCACGACCAGCTCATCGCCCTGCCCTGGCGACACGTTCACATGCACCGGCAAGGGCTCCTGGTGCAGGCGTTTGAGGCCTGCCTCGTAGCGCAGGGCCTCGAAGTCCTGGCTGCGCGCCCCGGCGAGCGCTGTTTGCAGCAGGGCGGGTTCGGTAAAACACATTGAGAAGTCTGCGCCCTCCAGGGTGCGACGCGACATGCCCAGTTGCTGCTCCAGTGCGGCATTGGCAAACATCACGGCGCCGTCGGGCCGCAACACCGCCACCAGCACGGAGAGCCAGTCGAGGGCCAGCATGTGCGCGGGGACGCCCGCAGGATGGGTCAATGGCATGCGGGCGCAGCGCGGCTCTCAAGGTGTAGGCAAACGGCTGAGTTCGCGTTGTATGCCCTCAATGTCGCTTTCGCTGCGGGCAATGCTCGCCTTGAGTTCAGCAGTCCGTTCTTGGTATTTTTGCGGGTTGCGCAGGTCCAGGGCATTGCGCTCCGGAGCCCCGTTGTTGTATTCCTTCACCAACTCTGCACGGCGCGCCTGCGCCTTGCGCAGTTCGGCCTCCAGAATGGCGCGTGCGTCGGAATCACGCGCACGCTGGTCGTTGGCCGTGACCTTGGGAGCACCGGCCGGGGAGCTGGGCTTGGCCGCACCGGAAGCCGCTACAGCAGGGCGCGTACCCTCCACCACCGTCACGTTACCCCCATCCACCGGCTTGCATCCACGCTCACGGGCTTGGTTGGCGTTGTTGGTGTATTCGTTGCCGCATCGGTAGATGGTGTTTTGCGCCTGCGCGGCCGAAGCAGCCCCCAGGGCCAGCAACAGCGGCAGACAACGTGCGCTCATCAGTTTCAGGTTCATACGGTTTTCTCGCAAGCAGCCACCACGGCGGGCTGTGGGCAGGACGGTGTGGAAGTATCGCCCAAAGCAGCGCCATCTCCAATCGCTGCCTGTCATGCGTCTGCAACGAAGGGCAACGCCGTGAGGTCCATGCCACGGTGGAGCCGCATCACGCGCCATGGTTCCGCACATCGGTCACAGCCCCCCAGAAATGACAAAGCGGCCCGGAGACCGCTTTGTCGTGTTCGCCCAGGGGATCAGAGCGAGTAGTACATGTCGAACTCGGTCGGGGTGACCTCGATGCGCGCACGGGTGACTTCCTGCATCTTCAGCTCAATGAAGGCGTCGAGCATGGAGTCGCTGAACACGCCGCCCTTGGTCAGGAAGGCACGGTCCTTGTCCAGGTATTCCAGCGCCTGATCCAGGCTGTGACACACGGTGGGCACCAGCTTGTCTTCTTCCGGGGGCAGGTGGTACAGGTCCTTGGTGGCGGCTTCGCCTGGATGGATCTTGTTTTCCACGCCGTCCAGACCTGCCATCAGCAGTGCGGCAAAGCACAGGTAGGGGTTGGCCATCGGATCGGGGAAGCGGGCTTCCACGCGGCGGCCCTTGGGGTTGGCCACGTAAGGGATGCGGATCGATGCCGAGCGGTTCTTGGCCGAGTAGGCCAGCTTGACGGGCGCTTCGAAGTGCGGCACCAGTCGCTTGTAGCTGTTGGTGGTGGGGTTGGTAATGGCGTTCAGGGCACGGGCGTGCTTGATGATGCCGCCGATGTAGTACAGCGCAAAATCGCTCAGGCCGGCATAGCCATCGCCAGCAAACAGGTTCTTGCCATCCTTCCAGACCGACTGGTGCACGTGCATGCCAGAGCCGTTGTCGCCATGGTAGGGCTTGGGCATGAAGGTCGCGGTCTTGCCATAGGCATTGGCCACGTTCCAGATGACGTACTTGAGGTTCTGCGTCCAGTCGGCGCGCTCGACCAGAGTGGAGAACTTGGTGCCGATTTCGCACTGGCCCGCGCCCGCCACTTCGTGGTGGAACACTTCCACCGGAATGCCCAGGCTTTCCAGAATCAGCGACATTTCGGCACGCATGTCGTGGGTCGTGTCCACGGGAGGAACGGGGAAATAACCGCCCTTGGTGCGCGGACGGTGGCCACGGTTGCCGCCTTCGAGCTTGGCACCCGTGTTCCAGGGGGCTTCGTACTCTTCGATCTCGTAGAAGCCGCGACCGGGTTCGGTGCTCCAGCGCACGTTGTCGAACAGGAAAAACTCGGGCTCAGGACCGAAGAAAGCCGTATCGCCCAGGCCGGAGGCCTTCAGGTAGGCTTCAGCGCGGCGCGCCACGGAGCGGGGATCGCGGTCATAGGCCTTGCCGTCGCCCGGCTCGATCACATCGCACTGCAGGAACAGCGTGGTTTCCTCGAAGAACGGATCGACGTTGGCCGTGTTGGGATCGGGCATCAGAAGCATGTCCGAGGCCTCAATACCTTTCCAACCCGCAATCGAGGAACCGTCAAAAGCGTGTCCCGAAGAGAACTTGTCTTCATCGAAGGCAGAAATGGGCACGGTCACGTGCTGTTCTTTGCCACGGGTGTCGGTGAAACGGAAGTCCACGAACTTGACTTCGTTCTCCTTCACCATTTTCATCACGTCTGCAACGGTCTTGGCCATCAGGTTCTCCTGGGTAGAGGGCTGTTAAGAAAGGTGCTATCAACTAGCAGGGAGTGTGCCAGCTGCAACTCCAAGAAATAGGGATCATCCGGTGCGCAGTCTTGGACGACCTCTTATGATTGTCTGCGCTATGTTGGTGCAATGACGCGCGACAGATCAAGGACCGTCAATCACGCACCATTTCAGGGCCTAGTTTTGCACCAAAATGGTGCAATCCATCGATCAGGTCCTTCCAGGCCGCCAAACTGTCCGTCGCCAAACCCTTGACACCCAGTTCGATATGGCGACCGTGCACCGGGTGATCCACGCTAGGCAGGCTGAACACCCGAACCCCAGAATGGGTGGCTTCAATCCTCTGCATCAAGGGCGTCAGCGTGGACTCCAGGGCCTCGTACACGATCACCGATCGTTCTACCTTGGCCTGACTGCCGAACAAATGGGCATACTGCGTGTCCAGCACCCATTCCAGCATGGGCCAGGCCATGACCGGGAAGCCGGGGAAAAAATGGACGCTCCCCCCGGCGGATCCACTGCAACTGAACCCTGGAATTTTGTTGTATGGGTTGGGGATGATGGACGCTCCTTGCGGGAAACACCCCATGTTCAAGCGGTGAATGTTGTCGGGCCGCTCTGGGTCAAACACCTCTCCTTTTTCCTGAGCCATCGCCTGCATGCGTTCGCGAATCAACTCCGCCGCCAACGGATGCAACTGCAGGGACACATCCAGAGCCTGCGCGGCACATAGACGGGTATGGTCATCAGGCGTCGCACCAATGCCGCCGGTGCAGAAAACCACATCGCCCGAAGCAAAGGCCCTGGACAGCACGGCCTTGATGCGCTCTGGCTCATCACCCACGTACTCCGCATACGACAGCGCCAAGCCGCGATCAGAGAGCAGGTCAATCACTTTGTTGAGATGCTTGTCGGCTCTTTTTCCCGACAGGATTTCGTCTCCAACGACAATCAATCCAAATTGAGGCGTCATGGTTTCGGCTCTTGATCCATGGGTAGTTGCAAGGGCAGTTGCACAGACAATCCTGTCGGCTCGGACGCTGGGGGAACGGGATCTGCCTCCGCGCCAGCGGCAGAAACTTGCTCAAGCCGCAGACGCTCCAGCGCCGCCAAGCAATAGTGAATGAACCACAACGAGGAGAAAACAAAGACCAGGGTGTAAATCCATATGGCCAAGGGAATCAGGATGAAAAAGGCGGCAACAAAAAGCACCCCAGAGGCCCAAACCACCGCCGGAGCAGCCCCCAGGAACCCCGTCACCACGCCCATCACCAAGAGGCTCATCTTGTGCCGCTCAAACAGCGCGATGCGCTCCTGTCGGCTCGCATGTTCGGCCAACGCATCAAAAGCCATCACCCGATAGGTCAGCCAGCCCCAGATCAAGGGTGGCAATATCAAAACCAAGGGCGGGATCAGCCACAAGGGCATGGAAAGGATGAGCGCAACGAAAGCCAACGAAGTGGAGCCCAGTGACCAAGCCACGCTCCAGAGGAATGATCCCCCTTGCTTGCGTTCGAGCAGCGGAAAACGCCGTTGCGCCACCAGTGACAAGAGCGATGGTGTGGCCAGAAACGCCACCGCCAGCAGCGAAACCATCACCACCACTGGCGCCAATGCCAAAACGACAAGAAGTGGAATCACCCAGGCTTTTGCACCACCCCAACCCCAATCCTCTAGGCGAAGCCAAAACGACTCCAGGAGCGGCCACCCATCGAGCCATGCGGCAGCCAGATCAAGCGCGGGCTGCCAAAAAAAGTAACCAAGAACCAAAGCCCCCACTGCCATGAGTATCAGGGGCAGCAGCGAAAGTGCGATCACGCGCGGATGCACACAGTAGATTGCCGCACGCCAAATTGCATCAAACATCAATCCCATGCTGGCAAGCATACCCTGTCCCGTCGCATTCGGGTGACAGGCAAAGTTCAGGGGCTCTGGGTCAGTGCGTCAATTTCCTCCGCCTGCAACCAACGCCATTGACCCGGTCCCAAATCCTCAGGCAGTTCCAGTACCCCGATCCGAAAACGATGCAGTTGCTCCACTCGGTTGCCTACCGCGGCCACCATTCGTTTGACCTGATGGAACTTCCCTTGGGTCAACGTAAGCTCCAACACGTGGCTTGCCGTCTGTTTACACTCGGCCGCAGCAATCCGAACGCTTTCGTCATGCAGTAACACCCCCGCCACCAATTGCCGGACCTGCTCTGGGCGGATCTCATGTTTGGTGGTGACCTTGTATACCTTGGGCACCTTTTTTTTGGGTGAGGTCGTCTTGTGGATGAACTGCCCATCATCCGACAACACCAACATTCCCGTCGTGTCTTGATCCAGCCGCCCCACGGCCTGAACCCCTGAAATCGCTCCGCGTCCCGGCCGTTGACGCAGTGGTGGCGGGAGCAAGGTGTAAATGCTAGGGTGCACTGCAGGCTTGTGCGAGCACTCTGTGCCCGTGGGCTTGTGCATGAGTATGTATGCATGCTCCTGGAACGGCCAGCGCTCACCATTCACGGAGAACCACAATTCCAAAGGCTCAAACGATTGCAACGGATCCAGACATTCGATGCCGTCAACATCTGGACAGCCTGCAGGCCATACACGCACATGGCCTTGCTGGATCAACCCACAACATACACGCCTCGTTCCGAAGCCTTGCGAATATAGGATGTCCTGCAATTGCATACCACGTCTGTCCATTAATTGAAATCATTTCCCCAAGCAGAAGCGCCCCGCACTGTATTAGTGCGGGGCGCTGCTGGGCTGGAATAGGAGCCTGA